>BJFP01000655.1 GCA_014189875.1 Verrucomicrobiota bacterium
GAGGTCGTGTGGCACGCGACGCACGTGTTCCGCGTGAAGAGCTGCTCGCCGAGCGCGATGTCGCCCTTCGTCTTCACGACCTGCGCGACGACCTCCTTCACCTGCATCGTGCCGATGAGCGGGCCGGAGTCCTTCGCCTTTTTCTCCAGCTTCAATTTCGACGCGGCGCTCCTTGCCTCGGCGGCGACGATCTTGTCGGCGTCGTCGAGCGACGCGAGGATTTTGTCGGCATACGCGTTGTGTTTGATTTCGCCCGCGGCCTTTAGGATCTGCGCGCGGCGCTTCGGGTTCTGCCAGCCGGTGTCGAGGGCCTTCGTGGAAAGTTCGCGCGACTCGGGCGCTCCCGTCTTGCGTGCGCTGAGCGTGAGCAGCGCGGCGTCGGCCCACAGTGAAATCTCACCGTCCATTTTCGCGGCGATGTCCTCGATGATCTGGTGGTGGTTCTCCAGCTTCGGGGCGCCGAGGAAGGATCCGCGCGCGGCTTCGCGCTCCTTGTTGCCGGCCTTCATCGCCGCGAGCTGTGCGAGCGCTTGGAGTGATGCACGCGCACCGTCCGCGCTGTCCACTTTCGCAAGCGCCGCGACGGCCTGCACGAGGGTATTCGCCGGCATGTCCTTCGACTGCGCGGCCTGCACGAGCAGCGGTACGGCGTCGCCGGGGATCGCATCCGTGTTCGCGAGCTGCGCGACGGCGTCGGGGATGAGCTTCGCGTCGCTTTTCGCGAGCGCGAGGATGCGCTGGAGCACTTCGTTGAACTGGATGCGGTTGCGGTTCAGCTCGCCGACGAGGAACGCGGCCTCCTCGGGCTGCGCGTTCGCGAGCGCGGCCTTGAGCGCGATGGCGATCTTCGGCGTCTCACCCCAAGCTTCCGGCTGGTAATACGGCCCGCGCGTGTCGGGGCGCGTGCCCCACGAGTCTCCCTTCCACGTGCCCTCGGTGAAATGCAGCCGGCACAGCGCGGTGAGCAGCCCCTGCCGCTGCGTGACGTCCTTCACCGTCGCGATCCGCGCGATGAGGCCGTCCACGGTCTTCGTGTCGTGGATGCCGCGCAGCACCATCAGCGCGCCGCTGCGGAGCGGCGTGGCGGATTTCGGATCGTCGATGATGGCAAAGCACGCATCGCTTGCGCCGAGCTGGCGGAGCACCTGCATCGCGGTGTGTGCGACGACCGCATCGCTGTCGCCGAGCAGCGGGGCGATGGCGGTGGCGGATTCCGCAGCCAAGGATCGATCACGATCAACAACGGCGTTGGCTGATGCTCCATCAGACCACGCTCCGGTGAGTCCGTGGAGCCTTGCGATTGCAATCACAGACGCCTTCCGCACGATCGCATCCGGACTTTGGATGTGGCTCGTCGCGAGGTTCCGAGTGAACCGTCCGACATCGACAGCATCGCCGCGTTCAAGATCACCCAGTGCTCGCAGCAGCCATGCAGACAAGACTGGATCACCGCCCAGTCCTTCGAGCGCAAGTTGATGGTAAAAATCCGGCTGGGCGCCGGAATAAAGTGCTGCGATGCGCGATGCGAGCGGCTTCGTGCGGTCGCCAGCAAGGGCATAGGCTTGCTCGGCCGAAAATTTGTTCATCCCGCGTTTCACCAGCGTCCTCGATGCCTCCAGCCGCGTGCGATGGCTCGGCGATTCCAGCAGCTTCACCAGCTCCGCGTCCGTCGCCTTCGCGAAGTCCGGCACCTTCGGCGCGACGTGGCCCTTCGGCGCGATGCGCACGATGTAGCCGTTGTCCGGGCCGGCCCAGCCGAAGGTCGCGGGGCCTTTCCAGCTCGACACGTAGGCGTAGCCGCGCGCGT
>BJFP01000656.1 GCA_014189875.1 Verrucomicrobiota bacterium
GCCCGAATCCCGTTTCCGCCAGCCCCGCCAAGGGCTTCGCCCTGGTGTGCGGTGCGCTCCACAGCTTGCGCAGTTCCTCCTCGCTTTGGAAAAAGTCCGGCAGCTTGCCAAACAGCACCTCCATGAACTGCTGCGACGACATCGGTGTGCCGTCCGGGTGCCAGAAGCTCGTCACCATCATACTTTGGATGTTGCGCGCCTTCCCGTCCGCCAGCTTCACCTTCACCTTCTTCCGGCGTTCGCACTCGCAGGGGCGCTTGCCGCAGGTGGCGCACGGACATTCGCACGGCGACTGGCCGCACACCTCGCAGGCCTTCGGCGGCGTCTTTTCGCACACGCACGGATACTTTCCGCATTTCGGGCACGGCTCATCCTGCTCCGGCGGGCCGTCCCAATCCTCATCGAGGAACCGCAGGTGCGCCTTCACGAAGTCGTAGATCGTGAAGTAGTCCTTCCCGTCGTAGAGCCGCGTCCCGCGCCCGATGATCTGCTTGAACTCGATCATCGAGTTCACGGGCCGCATCAGCACGATGTTCCGCACGTTACGCGCATCCACTCCGGTCGAGAGCTTCTGCGACGTGGTGAGGATGGTAGGAATCGTTTTCTCGTTGTCCTGAAAATCCCGCAGCCATTGCTCGCCGAGCGCACCGTCGTTCGCCGTCACGCGGTGGCAGTAGTTCGGATCTTTGCTCTGCTTCGCCTGATTGATCAGATCGCGCACGAGCAGCGCGTGGCCTTGGTTCGCACAGAAGACGAGCGTCTTTTCCTTCTGGTTGATCTGCCCCATGAAAATCTCCACGCGCTTCCGCTCACGCGCCTCGATCTGGATGCTCCGGTTGAAGTCGGGCTCCTCATACAGCCGTCCCTCATCGATCTCACCCTCCACCACCTCGTCGTCGGAGGTGTAGATGTAGTCGTCGAGCGTCGTGGAAATCTGCCGCACCTTGAACGGCGTCAGGAACCCGTCGTTGATGCCGTCCTTGAGCGAGTAGATGAACACCGGCTCGCCGAAATACGCATAAGTGTCCACGTTGTCCTTCCGCTTCGGCGTCGCCGTGAGACCGAGCTGCACGGCGGGCGCGAAATAGTTCAGGATGTCGCGCCAGGTGCTTTCATCGTTCGCGCCGCCGCGATGGCACTCGTCAATGACGATGAAATCGAAGAAGTCCGGCGGATACTCGCCGAAGTAGGGCGAAGGCTTCCCGTCCTTGGGCGGGCCGCTCATGAAGGTCTGAAAGATGGTAAAGAACAGGCTGCCGTTCTTGGGCACGCTGCCTTTCTTGCGAATGTCCTCGGGCTTGATGCGCACCAGCGCGTCGTCGGCAAAGGCGGCGAATGAAGTGAAATCGTTGTAGGCCTGCGTCGCGAGCGTGTTGCGGTCGGCCAAAAACAAGATGCGCGGACGACGCGTCGGCTCGCCGCTCTTGTTCCACTCGATCAGATTCCAGCGCGCTTGGAAAAGCTTCCACGCAATCTGGAAAGCGATGGAAGTTTTTCCCGTGCCGGTGGCCAGCGTCAGGAGAATGCGCGCTTGCCTGGCGACGATCCGCTCCAGCACCCGATTGACCGAGGTTTCCTGATAGAACCGAATAGTCCAACTGCCGCTCTTGTCGGGAAACCGCACAGCCGCGAAACGGTCGCGCCAGGCATCCGCCTCGGCAAAGGTCATGGCCCAAAGTTCGTCCGGCGTGGGGTAGCGGGCTACCTCACCCTCGGTGGGATGGGAGGAATGGGATTTAGGAGACGTATCCGTCGCGTTGTTCCCATGGCTCCCATCGCCCATGTCAATTTGATAGATACCC
>BJFP01000657.1 GCA_014189875.1 Verrucomicrobiota bacterium
CATGATGATCTCCGCATTGGCATCGGGAAATTGCTTCTCAATGTCGCGCTCCAGCACACCTTTGCCGAGATGCTGCGCTTCGGCGGCGTGACCGGCGGCCCATTCGCCGTCCTCGCGGACGTCGATAAGGATGGCCTTGGGATTTTGGGCGAGACGGACGCGGGCTTCATCGATGGAAATCTCCTTGATGCGCGGGCGGACTTCGTTGACGACTTTCAGGAATTCAGGCGAATGGTCCATGCCGCAGACGATAGGTGCGAGCCGGGCCGGGTCAAACAGTTTTCACTTCACGCGAGGGCGGGAATTCATCAGCATCTCCGACTTGTTATGGAAATTGTGAACCTCAACGACGCGCCGCCCTTCACCACGAAGGATGGCTCGGAGATTCGCGAACTCTTGGCGTATCGAAACTCTTCGATCCGCAACCAGAGTCTTGCGGAGGCGCGGCTGCCCGTCGGTGCCAGCACGCAGGAACATTACCATGCGAAGACGGAGGAGATTTACTTCATCACGTCCGGGCAGGGCCGCATGCGGATCGAGAGCGAGCTTGCCGAGGTGAAGGCCGGCGACACCATCGCAATTCCGCCCGGCAAGAAACACAAGCTCTGGAACACCGGCCCCGTGCCGCTCACCCTGCTCTGCTGCTGCGCCCCGTGCTACGAGCACAGCGATACTTTTCTGACCGAGTAATTTCCACATCCCACTGTGAAACCGCAAAACGTCCGCCTCTTCATCAAGACCTTCTGCCCCTGGTGCCACAAGGCCGAGCACTGGCTCGACAAACACGGCGTCAGCTACGAAACCATCGACGTACTGGAAGACGACGCGGCGATGCAGGAGATGGTGAAGCTTTCCGATCAGGACTGCGCGCCCGTCATCGACGTGGATGGAAAAATCCTCGCTGACTTCGGCCCGGACGAGCTGGAGGAATGGTGGAGGGAGCAGAAGTTTGACGCGAAGTAACACCGACCGATGAGCACTACAGAAGTTCCGCTAAAACCCCGTCCGCGCATTCCTGAATGGCTGCGGCTCAAGCTCCCGACCACCGACACCTTCGGCCAGACACGCAATCTGCTCGACGGCCTGAAGCTGCACACCGTCTGCGAAAGCGCGAAGTGCCCGAACCATTGGGAGTGCTGGAGCAAGGGCACCGCGACCTTCATGATCGCCGGCGACCGCTGCACGCGCGCCTGTGGATTTTGCGCCGTGAGCACCGCGAAGCCGCTCGCGCTCGAAACCGACGAGCCGCAACGCGTTGCCGAAGCCACGCGCCGCATGAACCTCAAGCACGTCGTCATCACCGCCGTGGCGCGGGATGACATTGCGGATGGCGGCGCGGAACATTTCCGCCAGACCATCGAAGCCGTGCGCACGGCGAATCCCGGCATTGTCATCGAAGTGCTGGTGCCGGACTTCCTGGACAAGGATTTCGCGATCGACGCCGTTCTCTCGGCGAATCCGCACGTCTATAATCACAATCTCGAAACCGTGCGTCGGCTCACGCCGGAAGTTCGTTCGCGCGCGACCTACGACCGGTCCTTGAGCGTGCTGCGCAAGGTGAAGGAAAAGCGCGGCGACGAGATTTACACCAAGTCCGGCATCATGCTCGGCCTCGGCGAGACGGAAGACGAATTGCTGACCTCACTCGCGGACCTGCGCGAGGCGAAGTGCGACATCCTCACGCTCGGCCAGTATCTCCAGCCGACCCTGAAACACCTGCCCGTGGCGGCGATCACCACGCCGGCGAAGTCCGACGAATACGGCGAGCGAGCCCGGCAGAGGGGGTTCATCCACGTCCCCA
>BJFP01000658.1 GCA_014189875.1 Verrucomicrobiota bacterium
TCTTCGGCACTCAGTCGGATGTGATGCTTTTTCTTTGGCATCACTCCCATCTATACAGGAAACTACTTAGTACCAGCTAATTCTTTTCGCGTATTACCATTACTCCATGAGTGACTTAGCACTAGGCTGGCACGTCTGCAAAATCGGCGACCGCTTCGCCGCCTGGGAACCCCTCGCCCAGGCCATCGCCACCACCCTCGGCGGCGTCCCAGGCCTCCCCGGTGCCGCGCGCGGCATCGAGCTGCGCCACGACCACGGCTCCCAATACCTCACCGACTACTTCCAATCCACCGCCCGCTTCCACGGCTTTACCCCAAGCTTCGCCCTGCTCGGCGAACCCGAAACCAACGGCGTCGTCGAGCGCTTCCACCGCACCCTCAAGGAGCAAATCATCCACGGCCGCTCCTACAAAAACCTCGCCCAACTCCGCGCCGCCGTCGCCACCTTCGTCCCCATCTACAACCACCACTGGCGCCTCGAAAAACTCCGCTACCAATCTCCCGTTGAAGCCCGCATTGCTTTCCAATCCACGATGCCCTTAGCTGCCTAAATACTCCTGTCCGGTGTCCAATCAACCGGGTGCGGTACAGAGCGATCCGCATCGGGATTCGGCGCGATACCCGCCGCTTCAAGTTTCGCGAGGATGAAAACGTCCGTGCCGTCGCGCAGCCATACGGCATTTTTCACCGTGGGGATGGCGGGTTTGCGCACCGGGAGGAACGACCAGTGGGGCGTGTCGGCTGCCGACGCTGCGAGATCGCAGTCGGAAACAAGCGCGACCAGCAGGAACGGGACGGGGAGATTCTTTATCGCGCGAAGAATGCGGCGCAAGCCAGCCATCATGTGCACTCCGTGCAAAGGCGTTCTGGCATCGGCAGCGGGTCTTCGGCGTGCGCAACGGCACGCCTTGTGGAGCCGGCGGTATTGCCCGGCGGCGGAGCGATGCCTTACGAGGAAGATCCGCCGTCGAACTTGCCGCCTGTGATTTCGAGGAAGCGCGCTTCCAAGCTCGCGCCTTCGTTCACACTGCGCGGGAAAAGCCCGTGGCGTCCCAGCACGTCGTACAGCATCTTCATCGCATCCGTCTTCTGGCTGGAATTTTGCAGATTCAATTTCATCTGAAAGGAAAGATCGTCCTCCCTGACGACGCCAGCCACCAGCGGATGCGCCGTGAGTTCGCCTTCCGCGGCGGGCGCGAGAGGGCGGTCGAGCGTCACGCGCAGGAGGAAGGAGGCACTGGTGAGTTCATCCATCGTGCCACATTCCATCACCCGGCCCTTGTGCAGGATGCAGACGTGCTCGCAAATCTGCTGCACTTCCTGGAGGTTATGGCTCGAAAAAATGATGGTGCGATCCTTCTTGTAAGCCTTCACCAGATCACGGATGCGGCGCGCATTGTCGGGGTCGAGGCCGGCAGTCGGTTCATCCAGAAAAATCACTTCTGCGTGGCCGATGAACGCCTGACACAGCGCCACGCGTTTCAACATGCCGTGGCTCAGCGCGCGGGCGTTCTTTTTTGCGACGTCCGGCAATCCGACGAGGTCCAGGGCTTCTGCCGCGGCCTTCGCGGCAGCCGGTGCGTCGAAGCCATTGAGGCGGGCAAACAAGGTGAGCTGTTCAATGACGGGAATCCCGCTCTGAAACGACGCATCCTGCGGGAGCATGGACATGCGTCCACGGAGCGCGCTGATGTTTTTCACATTGATTCCGTGTACCTCGATTTCGCCTGATGTGGCTTTGAGAAATCCCGCTGCCACTCCGAACAGGGTCGTCTTTCCTGCTCCGTTCGGGC
>BJFP01000659.1 GCA_014189875.1 Verrucomicrobiota bacterium
GCAGCGGCCGCGGCCGCGACCAAGAAAGATGGTGCCGTGCAGTTGCAGGCCTTTACCGTTTCTTCCGAGCGCGAAGGCAATGCCAAGGCCGTGCAGGCGCAGCGGCGCAACATGGACATCACCACCTCGGTTTCCTCCGATGTCTTTGGCGATATTACCGACGGCAACATGGGTGAGTTTTTGAAATACCTTCCCGGCGTCGACATCGACCACGTCGAGTCCGAAGCGCGCGGCCCGCGGCTCGGGGGCATGGACGGTCAGTATGTCGGCGTCACCGTGGATGGCATGCGCACCGCCAGCGCCGATTCCAATCGCGGCGGCGGGGAAGCTTCCCGGGCCACCAGCTTTGAGAGCATTCTCATCACCGGCATCGAATCGATCGAGATCAGCCGCACGACGAGCGCGGAGTCCGACGCCGACTCGCCGTCCGGCACGATCAATATGCGCACGCGACGCGCCTTTGATCGCAAGGGCCGCACTGTCGGCTACAATTTCAGCCTGAATTTCAATGCCGAGGAATTCACCCTCCGCAAGACCCTCGGCCCCGCCGAGCGTGAGCGCTATAAATGGCGGCCGAATGCGCAGCTCGAATATTCGGAGTCGTTTCTGAACCAGCGTCTCGGGCTCATGCTCACGGCCAGTCGCGCCAATTCCTACACCGAGCAGTATTCGTTCACGCAGGACTACAACCGCACGACCGTGAACACCGCTAACGTGACGGACAATCGCCCGCTCGTCATCCGGCAGCTTGATTTCAAGGACGGCCCGAAAATGATCGCGAAGGACGCGTTTTCACTCTCCGCCGATTTCAAAGCGACGCGCCGGCTCGTGCTCTCGCTCAGCGCGGTCTACACCTATGTCGAGGGAGAATTCTGGAACCGTAATTTCACCTTCGTCGCCGCCAACTCCAACGCCAACGTCAACAACGGCCGCTCCACGATCGGCGGCGACGGCTTGCTCAGCATTTCCACCCGACGCACCGCGCAAAATACGGTCCCGGTGATCAACAATGGTGGCGGCACCGCCGCGCTGGAAAATTACACGCGCACCGTCTCGCCCAAGATCGAATACAAGCTCGACTCCGTGCTCATCGACGGCGGCTTCAACTACTCCCGTGCGGTCAACAGCTACGTCTCCCTAGAACGCGGGTTTTCCCAGGCAGAGACACTCTCGATCCCTGTCGATTGGACCGCCACACGACCGCGCGCCGATTCGCACGAGTGGACCATCCGCCAGACCTCGGGACCGGATCCCTTTGACCTGGCGAATTGGACCGGCGGCACCCGGGTGGCGAGCGCCGATAGCCGTTGGATCACCGAGATCTACCTCGCCTCCGCCAATGCCAAGTGGAACTTCCAGCTCCTCCGTCGTTTCCCCTCCGTGCTCAAGTTTGGCGGCAAGTGGACCGAGGAAAACCGCAAGAACAACAACTACGCGCCTTGGGAAGTGTGGCGCTATATCGGGGCGGGCGGCGACACGTTCACCGGCATCAATGCCGCGACCGGCATCCCCAACGTCACCGCCAACGGCAACTGGGCCAATCTCGGCTACGTCGCCGTGCATCCTTTTGAGACCGGCACCACGAATGCGCTCACGTTCACGAATATCAACGGCGTCACCGGCAATCTCCCGCGCGCCGATCGGAAGCGCATTGGCGAACTCTTCCAATCGCAACCGCAGGACTTCGTGCGCGTCGCCACGGACGACAACTATTACACCGCGTTTATTGGCAACCGCCGGAATTTCCGTCAGACCGTCACCGCCGGCTACACGCAGCTCGATGTG
>BJFP01000660.1 GCA_014189875.1 Verrucomicrobiota bacterium
GCAGGTGCCGGCGTGCGTGGCCTTCGTGCGGGAGAAGCGCGCGCGGGCCTGGGGCGGTTGAACCTAAAAACGGCAGTACTGCTTGTGCTCTGAAGCTGGAAATGGTTATTTTTGTTCAACATGAGCACAGAAAAAGAGGTCGAAGCGACTCACCCGTTGGGTGAGATCGAAATCGCTGGAAATCGGGTGGCAGAAGCCGCTACCAGCTTGGACACCTTCGCGGGTAAAATCCACGTCAAGTGGGCGCCGGCAGCGGCGGTGAGCGGCCTGGGGCTGATGCCATTCTTCATCGAGTTCCTCAAGACCAGTGGCGTGTTCGACCGATGGGTGGACGACTGTCCTCTGCGTTACACCAGTGGGAATGCGCCGGCGAAGCGGGACATCCTGGGAACGCTGTTGCTGTCGGTGATCTCCGGTCATTGGCGTTACGCCCACATCAGCGCCATCCGGGCCGACGGCGTCAATCCGGAGTTGTTGGGAATGACCCGGGTGGCCAGCGAAGATTCGGTGCGCCGGGGCCTGAAATCGATGGATGAGGCCGCCAGCGAACGGTGGCTGAAGGAGCATCTGAAGGCCAGCTACGAACCGCTGCTACAGGAGCCTTGGGTCTTAGATGTGGACAGCACGGTGAAGCCATTGTACGGCCACCAGGAAGACGCCAAAGTGGGATATAACCCGACCAAGCCCGGACGGCCTTCGCACGCCTATCACAGTTATTTCGTGGCGAATATACGGATGGTATTGGACATGGAAGTACAGGCGGGAAATCAGACGGCGCCGTCGTTTGCGCAGCCGGCCCTGTGGTCATTTCTGGACGGACTAACGGAGCCGAATCGGCCCGTATTTTTGCGCGGGGATTGCCACTGGGGAACGGAGAAAGCGATGGTGGGAGCCGAGGAACGAAACCTTGGGTTCCTGTTCAAACTCAAGCAGAGCCCGAACGTAAAGAAGCTGATCGGACAAATCTTCCGGAAGGAGGAATGGGACGAGGCGGGACAGCAATGGCAGGGGAGAACGGAAATGTTGCGCTTGAGCGGATGGAGCCGGGAGCGGCGGGTGGTCGTGCTGCGCCGGCCAATGCGGGGCAAACCGGCAGCGGTACCAATCGGCCAGAAGAAGTCCAAACGAAAAGCGGCCAAGCAGTTGACGTTGGACCTGCCGGGACTCGCCTACAAGGGAATCGAATATGAGTATGTGGTGCTGGTGACCTCGCTGGCCGACGGAGTGTTGACCGTGGCACAGCACTACCGGGATCGGGGCGATGTCGAGAACAACTTCGACGAGTTGAAGAACCAGTGGGGGTGGGGAGGTTTCACGACACAAGACCGCAACCGCTGCCAGATCATGGGGCGGATCATCGCCTTGGTTTACAACTGGTGGACGATATTCATGCGTTTGGGAACTCCGGAGAAACACTCCGAAGCTATTACCTCGCGGCCCTCGGCGCTGCATGGCATCGCCCGGCAGACCAGCCACGGGAATCAGTCCACCGTGGAAATCACGAGCACCCACGCCGAGGCGTCGAACATCGCCGACACTTTGACCAAAGTGAGCGCTTTTCTCAAGCGTGTAAGAACGACTGCGGAGCAGTTGACGCAAAGCGAGCGGTGGAAGCGGATCCTCAGCGCCGCCTTTCGCTATTTCTTGGGCGGAAGGGTCCTTGGAAGCCCTGGCCGACTCGCCGATGCTACCGGGTAACTGCCGTTTTTAGGATAATCGCCGGGGGGTCAAATCCGCCAAGGAAGATCATATACTCGTTGTCGTTAGTCGGCAGTTCTTGCGG
>BJFP01000661.1 GCA_014189875.1 Verrucomicrobiota bacterium
AACGGCTGGAACTCTCCAAAGGCGGCAAGCAGCTCCTCAAAGGACGCACGGGTGACGACCTCAAAACCACCGAGACCGAGGGCCAGATGATCCAGCGGGTCATGCCCGATCTCATGGGCATGAAAAACGTGCTCGTCATCAATGACGAGGCACACCACTGCTACCGGGAAAAGCCCGCCCGCGACGAGGACTTCATCGACGACAAAGGCGACCCGCTTGAAGGCGACGACCTCAAGGCGGCCAAAGAGCACGCCAAAAAGGAAAACGAGGCCGCCCGTCTGTGGATCAGCGGCCTGGAGATCGTGAAGCGCAAGCTTGGCCTCGCCCACGTCATCGACCTTTCGGCCACGCCCTTCTTCCTCGCCGGCTCCGGCTACCGCGAAGGCACGCTCTTCACCTGGACCATGAGCGACTTCTCCCTCATGGACGCCATCGAGTGCGGCATTGTGAAGCTGCCCCGCGTGCCCATCGCCGACAACATCCCGAACGCCGACCAGCCCATGTTCCGCGATCTGTGGAAACACATCGGCAAAAAGATGCCCAAGTCCGGCCGCAGCAAGGGTGCTGTTCTCGATCCGCTCTCGTTGCCGGTCCCGTTGATGACCGCTCTGGAGGCCCTTTACGGCCATTACGTGAAGACCTACGAACTTTGGGAGCAGGCCCGGACCGAGGTGCCGCCGTGCTTCATCGTGGTGTGCAACAACACCGCCTCGTCCAAGCTCGTCTTCGACTACATCTCCGGCTGGCAGCAGCCGAAGGACGATGGCACCTCCCAGCTTCAAGGCGCACGACTGCCGCTCTTCAGCAACTACGACGAATACGGGACGGCTTATCCCACACCCCGCACGCTGCTCATCGACAGCGAGCAGCTCGAAGCCGGCGATGCTCTCGACGACAACTTCCGCGCCTTCGCCTCGGATGAAATCGAGCGTTTCCGCCGTGAACTCATCGAGCGCACCGGCGACCCGCGCGCCGGCGAGAATCTCTCCGATCAGGAACTCCTCCGCGAAGTCATGAACACCGTCGGCAAAGCCGGGCGTCTGGGCGGCGGCATTCGCTGCGTCGTCTCCGTCGCCATGCTCACGGAGGGCTGGGATGCGAACAATGTCACCCACGTCCTCGGTGCCCGCGCCTTTGGCACGCAGCTCCTCTGCGAGCAAGTGCTCGGGCGTGCCCTGCGCCGTCTGAGTTACGAAATCCAGGAGGAAGGCGAGGATGCGGGCAAATTCCCTGTCGAATATGCGGATGTCTTCGGCATCCCGTTCGACTTCACCGCCCAGGCCGTCGCCACCAAACCGCAGCCGCCGAAACCCACCATCCAGGTGAAGGCCGTGCGCCCGGAACGCGACGCGCTGGAAATCCGCTTCCCGCGCGTCACCGGCTACCGCGTCGAGCTGCCCGACGAACGCCTCGAAGCCGAGTTCAATGACGACTCGACGCTCGTCCTCACCCCGGAACTCGTCGGTGCCACCGAGACCCAGGCTTCCGGCATCATCGGCGCGCCGGTGAATATGAACCTCGTCCACACCGGCGACGTGCGTCACTCGCAGGTCCTCTACGAGCTGACCTCCCACCTCGTCCTCCACAAATGGCGCGAACCCGGCGAAGGACCGCAGCTTCAGCTTTTCGGTCAGCTCAAACGCGTCGCCAACGAGTGGCTGAAAAATCACCTCGTCTGCAAAGGCAAGACCTACCCCGCACAGCTCAAATACAAAGTCCTCGCCGACATGGCCTGCGACAAAATCACCGCCGCCATCACCCGCCGGTTCCAAGGCGAGCG
>BJFP01000662.1 GCA_014189875.1 Verrucomicrobiota bacterium
GCCAGCGCCCCCGCCACCGTGAGCTGCTCGCGGTCGCGCGAATCATCACTGTCAATGGACGCCCACAGCAGCCCGCGCAGATCCCTCATGCCTTCCGTCGCCCCCGCCGCGCTACGGATGCCCGCGACCTCCTCCAGCGCCGCCAGGGGAAAATCCGGCTCCAGCTTGCGTTCGATCATCGCCTTCCGTGCAATCGCCGCGAGGCACGCGCGGTCTCCCTGGGGGTCTCGGTTCATGCCGGCAACGGTGCGCCCCGAAGTGAGCCGGACGCATCCGCAATCCTCCCGCCTGCGCGCGCAGGCACACTTCATTTTAAGTCCCGCTCCTCGACGTGAAATTTGTGCAGCACCCGGTGGAAGACCGGCGAGAGCACGATCCCCGTCGCGCCGATGAGCATCAGCCCGGAAAAGAGCGCATACACTGCCTCGAACACCTTCGCCGCATCCGAAGTCAGCGGACTCACCGGCCCCATGCCCGAGAGGATCATGGACGCATCCAGCAGCGCATCCACCCACCGCAGCCCGACGATGAAATGATACCCGAGGATGTCCAGCCCCAGCGAAAATCCGATCAGCCCGCCCGCGAGCGCCAGTGCCACGAGGAGGAGGTGGTAAAATGCGCGCCGCTGTTTTGGCTGCAGTTGGTTCGACGGCTTTTCGGCGGATTTTTTCATGATGGCACCTTGGCAGGTGCTATCGGCAAATGATTCAGCGGAAGAACTTCCGCACAATCTCGCGAGGCGTTGCGATGACCGGCGCGGCCACGTCGAAATCCTTCAGGAGCAGAGTGAGCCGTTGGAAATCAACTCCGCGCAAATGAGCGTCCCCGCTCAATAGGATTCGGCACTCAAGCAACGCCGACTCCGTGATGATGAGCGAATCATTCTTTTCTTCCGTGGGCAGCAAATCCTCGCGGCGGATTTCCTCCGCGATCCGCTCGACGATGCCATGTCCGACTGGCACTAGATTCAGCGGCTCGAATCCCCACGCCCGCAGTTGCGAGAGCGCGTGAAGAGCCGTCTTGCGGATGCGTTCGGTTTCCCCGCCACGGACAGCCAATGCCAGTTCGTGAAGCGCCGTGGGCGGAACCACGAAGCGCGCATCCCGCAAATCGCTGGTGAATCGTGCTGACGGCATCCGTGACCGTCTCCACTTCCTCCGCCAAATCCAACAGGACGTTGCTATCAGTGGCGATGAGCACGGGCCGCGTCCCCTTGTGAACCGTAAATGATCCGCATGGCGTCCCCCATCAAAGCCTCGCGCTCGGTGTCGCTGAGATTGTTGGCGCGGGCGCGAATTTTCTCGCCCATGATGGTGCCGGGCGTCTTTTTCTCCGTGGCGGTCGCGACTGGCTTTTTCGGTGTGCTCACGCGGCAAGGGTGCATCCGTGAAGCGTCCGCGTCAACGGGAAGAAGGAAAAGGAGCGACATCGGCGGATATCCGCAAACGTCCCTGAAATCGGCGGACGTGCTCTCACTTTTGTTCTCACTTTGCCACGTTTTACCACTGCTTTCTTCGTGACTCCCTCTTGCGGAGGGAGGGAGCGGGTGAAGGGAATCGAACCCTCGTATGCTGCTTGGGAAGCAGCCGTTCTACCATTGAACTACACCCGCTTTTTCTTTGGCTCCGGCGGTCACTGCCAAGAGATCGCATCATCCGGCGTGTCGCTGGATGATGTGCCCTTGTAGCGTTTCGGGTTATCCTTTGTCCCGAGAATCTGGTCTTTGCCAAGCGAAAAGGAGATGGCTCCCATCCGGATGATGTCGAAGTCGCTGTAGT
>BJFP01000663.1 GCA_014189875.1 Verrucomicrobiota bacterium
AAAATGCCGGCCGCTCCGTGCGCCGATGGCACCGTCGTAAAGCTCGAATGGTGTGGCCACATCGAATCCCCAATCCTCGGCGGAGAGGGCAACAAGGAATTCCTCGCATGTCTGCGCGCCACCTCGGCCTGATCGCAAACGACAGCAAGCCCGGCGCGCGCGAACTCGTCGCTGCGCTCGTGAGCGAATTCGCCGCGCACCCCGTCGCGCTGCATCTCGACCGCCGTGCGGCAAAATTGATCGGTGCGGAAAAATCCGAATCCGAATCCGAGCTGGCCGCACACTGCGAGATGCTCGTCGTCCTCGGCGGCGACGGCACGATCCTCGACGCACTGCATGCGCTCGGCGACACGCTGCGCCCGCTTTTCGGCATCAATCTCGGCACGCTCGGTTTCCTCACCACCGTCGGCGCAAGCGAGCTTTCGAGCGCCGTGCAGGCGATCGTCGCGCGCGACTACGTTCTCAGCGAGCGCACGCTGCTGAAGGTCGAGATCGTGCGCGACGGCGCGGCGATTCTCTCGCGCACCGCGCTGAACGACGCCGTCGCGAGCCGTGGTGAAATCTCCCGCCTCGTGCGGCTCAATGTGCGCCTCGGCGACACCGTGCTCACGCAATACAACGCCGACGGCCTCATCGTCGCCACGCCCACGGGCAGCACCGCGTACAGCCTCAGCGCCGGCGGCCCCGTGCTCGATCCGGGCAGCGGCGTTTTCATCGTGAATCCCATCTGCCCGCACGTGCTCACGAACCGCGCCGTCATTGTCGCCGACAGCACGCCCATCACCATCACGCCCGCGGACGAATCGCCCGACATGCTGCTCACGCTCGACGGACGCGTCGTCCAGCGCATCGAGCGCGGCGACACGATCCGCATCACGCGCGCACCGCAACGCCTGCCGCTCGCGATGCTGCCCGGCGTCTCGTTTTTCGATGTGCTCCGGCAAAAGTTGAAATGGAGCGGAGCAGCCGTTTGATTCCCTAAAATGCAGCGCCTCTTCCGACACCTCACCTTCGCCGCGCTCACGCTCACCGCGCTCGCGCCTGCAAAATCCGCGGCGCAAAAACCCGCCGTCCGCGCCGTGCCTGCGGTGCCCTCGATTTCCGAGCACATGCGCGAGGAACTCGGCATCAATGAATTCACCACGCCTAGCATCGCCGTGCTGCTGAAGGCGCTCATCGCGCTGCGGCCCGTGCCTTACGACGACGTGGCACGCGAACTCCCCACGCAAAATCCCGCCGACCGCGCGCGGCTCGCACTCTCGACCGGCGCGGTGATCGCGGATGGCTTCCTCGCCATCGTCGCGGAGAAGCAGTCGCGCATCGAGCCCGTCGCACGCGCGCTCGTCCGGCAGGCGAAGGGTCTCGGAGTCGGCGAACACGTCACGCGGCACAGCCGCAGCATCCTGGAAAAGGCCGTGGTGAAAAACTGGGCCGGCATCCAGAAGGAACTCATCGGCACGCAGCGCGACGTAGAGGGCGGGATGATGGCGCTGCGCGACGAGGAAATCGCACACCTCGTCTCACTCGGCGGCTGGTGGCGCGGGCTGGAGATTTCCTCCGGGATCCTCTCGAAGCAATATTCCGAGCAGGGCGCGACGCTCATGGCGCAGCCAGTCGTGATTGATTATTTCGCCGACCGCATTTCGACGATGCACCCGAATTTCCAAAAGACGAAGCTCTGGGCGGGCCTGAACAACAAGCTCACCGAAGTGCGCAAGCTCGCCGTGAAGCCCGACAAGGCGCTGCCGACTGTCGAGGAAGTGCGCGCGATCCACGC
>BJFP01000664.1 GCA_014189875.1 Verrucomicrobiota bacterium
GGGTATAAGCGGGGATTCGTTGGGTGTATTGTTCGGAGTTTTCATTTGAGGTTGGTGTTTGTTTAGGTGCGCTTCAGCGCATTAGCGGGTCTGAACTGTGAATTGCTTGTCGAGGGCGCGGCGAACCTCCGCGGCGTCGAAAAACGTGAGTCGCCCAATCTTGCGCCATGGGATCAGCCGCTTGGCTTGCAGTTCGCGGAAGTATCGGAGGCTTGGTCGGCTTTCGGGGTCAGGAAAAACGATGCAGAGGCATCGTTCTGCGTTCACGAGGCCAGCTGGCGTTGTTGCATTGGGGTTCGTTTGTGAATGGCTCATGGTCATTACCGTGCTATCAACCGCACGCCGCGTCTAACCCGCAGGAATACCGAATTCCCGACTCAAAGGACTTTACGGGAATTTCACAGCTTCTCGAATCGCTCGGGAGCCCGTTCCACCAATTTGGCCAGCTCGCGCCAAGCCGTGTTCAAAGCACCGTCGAGACTCTTGTTTTGCTTAGCCATGGCGTGGAACTCACCTCTGGGTCCGAACGCGGGGTGATAGGAAAAATCCTTTTTCCCATTCGCATCTCGCAAGATTAAGCGACCAACTTGGTGATACCCGAGGGCGGAGGCGCGGGAGAGCGGCGGAAGGCAGACGATCTGACTTGCTGTTGGATGAAGGGATTTCTTGAAGGTCTTCCGGTGCGCGGCGGGCACAAATAGCCGCCATACCTCTTGAAGCCATCGCATGTAGTCGAAGAGTCGAATGACGATACGGTTGCGCGGAGCACTCGCCTTCATGCCTCTTGTGCCGATACCGGAAAAGCGTTTGGCGCGATCCTGCTTGGCCAACTCCAGTTTGCAGATCAAGTCGGCGGCACGGTCGTCCTTTTTCAGCTCTCGAATTGTCTCATCGAGCCGGTCTTTCAATTTGAGGCATGGGATAATTAAATCGACACTCACGCCTGGAAATTTGCGAGTTTCCATTAGGAAGCTGAGGGCGTCCTCGACAGCAAATACAACGTTGTCAAAATCGAAGGGCTGCCGTTGCGCCGCGTATGTGAGACTTTCACGAGCCTCATGTTCCAGATTGGCGACTGGGGATGGACTCTCCAAAAGGCGTTCCGGTTGGTACCGGAGCATGAATTCTGCGGTTTCCTTCCAGTCCTTGGGCACCGGTACCGAAGTCAGAACTTGTTGAACCTTTCTCGCGGGTTCTCGTCCGTTCTGTTTTTTTGGGCACGGCTTCTTTGGCCCGGTCTTCCGCGGTCTCATGTTTCAAGCAGCAGTCATGCGCAGGATCTTCCCACGCTTTGTGTCTGGGGGGACGATGCGCCAGAAGTCTTGCGCCTCGTCGGTGTTGGCCAGGTTGAGGTAGTGCCTGCGCAGGATGCTTTCGGTGTTACCACCTTCCAAGGCCGCGCGCTCGACGCTCTTTTCCGCGGCGACGACGTAGCTGAAGAACGAGTGGCGCAGAACATCGTGCTCAAGGTTGAAGCGCGCACGGATATGCTTCACCATGCGGTCGGCATTCGTGGGCCAGATGTCGCCCTCGAATCGCGTAAGCCACTTGTGCAGGGCTGGGCGGATCGTCGTCTGCCGATACTGATGGGTCTTGCTGATTTCGGGCTGGACGTGAATCACGCCACGGGCGAGGTCGAGCAGCTTGGCGCGGTCAGGATGCCGGGCGAGTTTCAGCAGTTCGCCATCGGGACCGCTGCGAAGCCCGGCGAACAGTGCGAGGGCAAAGTATTTCGCCATCGCGCCTCCCTCGTAGCTGGCAGAGTAGGCCATGAGT
>BJFP01000665.1 GCA_014189875.1 Verrucomicrobiota bacterium
CGGTGATTACCCGCTGGCGGCGAAAACAATCCTCATGGCTCCCCTGATTATTCCGGAGGCGATCCTGCGCTTCGAGGTCGGGCTGGGTGCCGAGGTGCGTCCGGGGATCCGGATGCTTTCACCCCGCGAGACGGCGTTTGCGCTCAGCTTGGCACTTTCCACCAAACGCGATCCCGGCCTCTTGGCTGTCGCGGCCCAAGGCAAGCTCGCCACCCGGGCGGAAGTAGCCGAAAGCGTCCGGCGAATCCTGGCCGATCCGAAAATCAGCAAGTCGCGCATCGGTGGATTTTTCCGCGAGTACTTCGACTACTACCGCGCTCCGGAGGTTTTCAAGGACCCGCTTCCCGATAACGTGGGACGTCGCTTCCATTACAATGCCCGGAGTTACGTTGATGACACCGACACCCTGGTGCTGGCGATTCTGTCTCGTGACAAAGATGTTCTGAAGGAATTGCTGACGACGACCGAGTCTTATGGAACCGGTGAGCTTTTTGGTCCGACCGGCACATTGGATGGCCTTCGCAGCGGCGAAGCTATTTTCTACCCGTTTGGCCCCCTGGCCCTGGGGCACCGGGGCGAATCGCAGGACGGCCGCATCGGCATCCCGATGCAGGCGAGCTGGCAGGTGGCATGGTCCACCAATTTCCACAATGACATCGTCCGCCGCGGCCGCTGGATGCGCGAGCATCTGCTGGGCGGGCGGGTGCCTGACCTGCCGATCAATGCCGCGGCCATGGTGCCCGACGATCCGCATCACACGTTGCGCCAGCGCCAGATGGTGACCCGCGAGGCGAACTGCTGGAAGTGCCACAACAAGATGGACGAATTGGGGCTGCCGTTCGAGGACCTGAATCATTACGCAATCCCGCGGAGGGCGGAGGAGGTGCTCGATCTCGCGGCAATGGAGCAGGCAAAGGACAAGAAGGCGAAGCTCTACCGTGAAGTGCCGCTCGACACGACCGGCATCATCGCCAACAGCGGCGATCCGACGTTGGACGGGCCGGTCAAGGACGGCCCCCAAATGCTCCGCCGGCTGGCCAGTTCAGAGCGGGTGCGGCAGATCTTCATCCGCCATGTGTTCCGCTATTTCCTAGGCCGCAACGAGACGCCCGGCGACGCCGTCAGCCTGCAGGAAGCCGAAAAAGCGTACCTGGAAAAAGGCGGCAGCTTCAAGGCACTGTTGGTCTCGCTCCTGTCCTCCGAGTCCTTCCTTTACCGGAGCGTTCCCACAGCTACCGTTCCCATAACTACCGTTCCCATAACTACCGCTCCATCAAAATAACCCCCGCCATCGCCATGAATATTCTGAATCCAAACCTCATCACACGTCGCTCCTGCCTCAAGGCAATCACCCTGGGTGCCGGGGCCGTCGTGCTCCAGCCGTTTCTGAACGCGCTTGCCGCGGAGGCCGCCGGCAAGGTGGCTCCTCGCTTCATTTTTCTCTTCGAGAGCAACGGGCTCTGGCCGTACCACATCCAGCCCAAGGGAGTGCCGGCAGGAAAGGGAGACACGTTGGTCGATTTGCCGCTCAAAGATCTGGAGCTTCCCGACCCGATTTCGCCGCTTGCTCCGCTCAAGGACCGGATGGCGATCATTCTAGGCCTGTCATCCAAGCAGGCATTCCCAAATCATGGGTCGGGTTACGGCGCGCTTGGCTGTTACAACGCGCGTGCCAGCCAGGCCAACGGTGGCTTTAATGATCCGCTTGCCCAGACGGTTGATCACGCCCTGGCCGGATCGCTCCCCGGCATCATCCCGGTCGTCGGCCTGGGT
>BJFP01000666.1 GCA_014189875.1 Verrucomicrobiota bacterium
CGAGGAATCCGCAAAGACTCAGAATCCCAGCGATAACTTGTGATCGAAACATGATGGAGCTTTTTTTGTTTTTCATTGGAATTGGTTACTTGGTGTTGGCGATTCCCGCATACGGATACTTCGACACTGTCTCCCAGGCGATCTGGCGCAAGATCTCCTGCTGCGCGTACGCATCCTTCTTTCCCTGATCGGTGCCCTCGGGTAGCGGCGCGGGGGCTGGCGGCGGAATCCGATAGATCGCGGAAAAATGGCAGTAGGCCTGCAACGAGGCACCCAAGCCCCCGAGATGCGGCATGGCGTCTGGGAAGATTTCGGACTGCCGTTTCACGCCGGGGAATTTGCCAGCGACGATCAGGGTGCGCAGTTTCACGATGGCGTCGCCGACCGGCACGATGAAGACTACACGCTTCCCAAGAGTCTTGTTGATGCCGTCAGCGACCCCCTCTGCCGACTTGCACCTCTCATCGGTGGCTGCTTCCAGCGCGTCGATCTTCGTGTTGTCGTAATCTTTGTTCGCCATCCACCTGCCGGTGCTCGGGATGCCGGCCTTACCGTCGCCAACCAGCCAGGATGCCTGATAGTAGAAGCGAAAGTTCGGATTGTGCTTCAGCCCCAGCTCCGCGGTCTTGGTCACGAAGTTGGTGTCTTCCGGCTTGCCATGGGTGCCGTAAGTCACGACATCAATTTCGCCTTTCTCCAGCCGTTGCTTTGCCTCCTTGGAGCCGTCAATCTGGCCTTCGATCCCCGCTTCTTTCCCCAGTGGAAGCAATAATCCGCCCCACGCGCTCCAACTGTTGCCGGCGATGGATATTCGCACCCCCGCAGGCGGCTGGGCGACTTTGCCGTCTGGATTTGGCGCTTTCCCGGCTGTCGCCGCCGGCTCCGCGCCGACCGCTGCGGAGACTAATGTTGCAAGCAACAGCGCAATAACGGATGATTTCTGTTTTACGTTCATATCCTTGTAGGTGACTTATTTCTCATGTTTGACCGCTGGTAAAGTGGCAATTATCGGGCGGATGACTGCTGGATGAATTTGCTTTCGCGCCCGCCGCACCGGAAACGGTCAGAACTGGGAAGGGAGCCGGGAAGAGAGGGGGTATCTTCATCTAGTCACCTATCTTGAGTCAGACAGGGGGCTGTGTGGTGCAAGAAGCGGATCACCTCTCCTTGTCTTGGTACACCTCCAGCTCCGCGACAGCCATCTGTCTGCCTTTCTGGTTCCCGCCGTCGGGTTTCAATGCCTGGATCCGGACGTAGCGCGCGGACGTCGCGGCAAAGGTATGCTCTGCTTTCTCGCCCGTCGCGTCCTTCACGTGCGCCACGGTAGTCCAGGTCTGGCCGTCGGCGGACAGGTTCACCTTGTATTCGGTGGCGAAGCGGTCCTTGCCGAAGGTGATGACGACGCGGTTGAGCGGATGAACCGCGCCGAGGTCCACATGGTAGCTCCAGCCCCATTCGCCGCCCGCCGATGCAATGGTCGTCGCGTTGCCATCGACGCCGTTCTTAGCGACGTGGTCCCCATGACCGCTGTCCCCAAGCTCCTTTGTACCCATCACGTCCAAGAGCTTGGCGCGCTTGTTGCGGTACGCCAGGTTTCCCGGCGGCACGAGAATGATAGGCGCAGCAGGTTTAGTCAAACCCTCACGCACGGCCGTGAGTTGCTTGACGAAAGGCTCCGGGATCAGGCCGCTGGGTTGAATGGGAACGTCCCACGTCACCACGCCCTCATTCTTGATGATGTTTCGCGTTATCTCGATCACGGCTTCGTCCG
>BJFP01000667.1 GCA_014189875.1 Verrucomicrobiota bacterium
GTGTGTCGAGAATGGCTGTGAATTCACCGATGGAAAGGGAGCCGGCGTCACGGTCGGCATACAGATTCAGCAGCAGCGGCCATGCGACGCTGACTTCCAAACGCTCGAAGCGGCGCAGGCGCCGATGCAGGTCGGGATTCAACTCCTGCGCGGGATCGAGCAGTCGGTGATAATGCACCGCTGAACGATGCAACTCATCAAGGAACTTGGCGATGTCATCGGGTGTTTGCTCGTCAGTGCGCTCCTTCAACGTGCGGTAGATCTCTCCCCTTTTTACGATGGCACCCTGCCGCATCAGAAAATGGCGAACGAACTCACTCAGTTCTTCTTTCAGTCGCAACTGCATCGGCTCCCAGCATCGCTGAAATAGTTTTTCCTGCTCTGCCACGGGAACGCGCATGAGGAAATAGTTCCGAATCAAATCGCCCTGCGTCAGCGGCTCGCCCTTGTAATTCAGGCTCTCGAAAATCAGATGCGGATTGTCGTCGTGATCCAGCACGATGCTCACCATTGAAAGCCGACGAAGAATGATACTGGCGAGCCGTTCTGCATCGGGCGAACCACGGCTCTTGAGTTTCTTTTGAAACCAACCGTAAGCCTTCGCCACGCGACTGTCCAAATCCGTCACGGCCTCGCCTTTGATGAGAGCGAGGAAAGCGTCCCTGTCGCCGTTGGTCTGCGTTGGTAACAGTTTAAAATGATCGAGCCCTTCCTCGAACTGATTCACGAGATGCGACTTCTCCAGCTTCTCTGAAAGTGAACCCGGCATCCCGCGCGCGCTATCACGCAACGCCGCGAGAAGAACTTGGAGTGTCGTGAGTCGTTGCTGTCCGTCGATGAGCAGAAATTTCGTCACGCCTTCCGGCACCGAGCGCGTTGGCACCGTGACGAGGGAACCCATGAAATGCGGCTTCGCACGATTCGTGTCGGTTTCATCTTCGCAAAGCTCAACCAAATCCGCCCACAGAACTTTCCAACGAGACTCATCCCACGTGTATGGGCGCTGAAACAGCGGCACTACGAACTGATTGTTGCCTTCGAGGATTTTTCCGAGATGCGTTTCTGATGCCTTCATTGAGGGAGAGTTTTGTAGCTTAGATTTTTCAATTCCGTCGTGCTGGCACAAGGATATAGCTGCGCGACGGACGCATGGCGAGGGCGGACAATGCGCTCGCCAGTGCGCGGGGTGCGTGCTTGGGTGCGGCGTTGCATCGCAACCTACGCCGGGCTAGCGTTTGCCCGATGAAACTCCGAACCGACCTGCTGAAGTTTCTGACGATGGAGGACATCGCCGAGGAGGCGCTGGCGAACAATCACCGCTACAAGCCTGAACCGGATTTGGCAAAGACGGGAGTTGGGAGCTTGTTGCCAGCCACGCCCGAGGAGCGCGCGCTGGAGCTGGTGCGGAATCAGGAGCTAATCGAGCGACTTAAGCAGCGGCAGCGGGAGGCGAACGTAATGAGGAGCGCGATGCCGGAGGATTGAGGCGGAGGGCGTTCTGCTCAGGCACTTTTTCCGGCTTCCACGGCATGGATTCGCTGACGATTTTTTTGCACAACTCTGCGAATGTGACGGTCAACTCCGTCATTGGCTCAATTTGCGAGTTCCGGGACTGGAAAGTCCCGGCTACCGACGTGAGGTGGCGGGCTACTCCGGTTTCGGATCGCGGCCGAGGAGGCGGGCCATCGCGGCGGCGGGTGAGATGGAGCCGTCGAGGATTGCCTTCATTTGATCAATGATGGGCGTCTCGACGCCGGACTTCCGCGCG
>BJFP01000668.1 GCA_014189875.1 Verrucomicrobiota bacterium
AATCCGCCGACGCGCTGCTGAAAGTCGGTCTCGCGCCTGCGCCTGCCGCGCTCGACAAAACCGAACTCGCCGCGTGGACGCACGTCGCACGCGTGCTGCTGAACCTGCACGAAACCATCACCCGTTCGTGATCTATGGACCGGCACACTGCCACTGAGATTTCGCGCCGCGCCTTTCTCGGACGTGCCTCGCAGGGGCTCGGTGCGGTGGCGCTCGCGTCGCTCATCCGGCCCTCGATGCTCGGTGCTGCGGCATCGCGCGGCGTGCTTTCGGAGCTTCCGTTTCCGCAGAAGGCGAAGCGCGTGATCTGGCTCACGATGGCGGGCGGGCCGTCGCAGCTCGAACTCTTCGACCACAAGCCGAAGCTCGCGGAACTCGACGGCACGCCGATGCCCGAGAGCCTCACGCGCGGGCAGCAGCTCGCGCAGTTGCAGGGGCAGAAGCTCGTGTGCCAGGGGCCGCAGTTTAGGTTCCGGCGCTTCGGAAAAAATGGCGCGGTACTTTCCGAGCTGCTGCCGCATCTCGGTTCGGTCGCGGACGACATCTGCATCGTGAAGTCCATGACGACCGACGCGATCAATCACGACCCGGCGCATATGTTCATGAACACCGGATCGCAGATCGCGGGCCGCCCGAGCATGGGCGCATGGATCACTTACGGACTCGGCAGCGAGTCGCAGGATCTGCCCGGCTTCGTCGTGCTCGTCTCGACGGGGAAGGGACGCACGCCCCAGCCCATCGCGGCGCGGCAGTGGAGCAGCGGATTTTTGCCGTCGAAATTCCAGGGCGTGCAGCTCCGCGCGAAGGGCGATGCGGTCCTGTATCTCAACAATCCTCCGGGCATCACACGCGAGCGGCAGGGTGGCGATGTCGAGGCGATCAATGTGCTGAACCGCCGCCGCGAATCGCTCGTGGACGATCCCGAAATCGCGACGCGGATCGCGCAGTACGAGATGGCGTTCAAGATGCAGGCCAGCGTGCCGGACTTGATGGACATAAGCGGCGAGGACGCGAAGACGCTGGAGATGTATGGCTGTCAGCCCGGCGACGGATCCTTTGCCTCAAACTGCCTGCTCGCCCGGCGGCTCGCCGAGCGTGGCACGCGTTTCATCCAGCTCTACCATCGCGACTGGGATCACCACAGCCTCCTGCGGGAGGAACTGCCGCTGCGAGCAAAGGAAATTGACCGCGCGTGCATGGCGCTGATCACGGATTTGAAACAGCGCGGCATGTTTGACGAAACGCTGATCGTGTGGGCCGGCGAGTTTGGCCGCACGCCGATGAAGCAAGGCAACAAGGGCCCCGTCGGTCGCGATCATCACAACAAGGCGATGTCCGTCTGGCTCGCGGGCGCAGGCGTGCGTGGCGGAGTCGTCCATGGCAGCACGGATGATCTCGGCTACGCTGCGGTGGAAAATGTGACGACCGTCCACGACCTCCACGCGACGATGCTGCACCAGCTCGGCATCCGGCACGACGCGTTCAGTTTCAAATTCCAGGGCCTCGATGCGCGCCTCACCGGCGTCGAGGGCGCAAACGTCATCAAGGGCATCCTCTCGTAACTTTCCACCACCGCACCACACACCATGCACAACGCATTCTCTCCGCTCCACCGCCGCGCCTTCCTCGGAAAAGCTGCGCGCGGACTCGGCGCAGTCGCGCTCGCGTCGCTCATCCGGCCCTCGATGCTCGGTGCTGCGGCATCGCGCGGCGTGCTGCAAAATCTGCCGATTCCGCAGAAGGCAAAACGCGTGATCTGGCTCAC
>BJFP01000669.1 GCA_014189875.1 Verrucomicrobiota bacterium
GGTGGTGCTCCGCTGGCATGAACGCGGAGCTGAACGGCACAGCCCAATGCCATTTAGCAGTCATTCTCCCGTCCCTCGGAAACAGTTCGCAGCGAATGCCCTGATCGGCATCGCCGCACTCCTCGTCCCCTGCGCCACGATCCGTGCCGCTGGAGATCAGAAAGCAACCGCCCCGGTCTCGAAGACCGCGGTCGCGCGGGCGGCGAAAAATGCGAAGACGCAGCCGCTGCTCACGTCCGCACCAGCGGCGAAAACGCCCGTGCCTTCGCCGTGGGCATCGTGGGTCGAGCCGGACTTCCCGTTTTTCTCCTCCGTCCTCGACGCGCGCCGTCCCGGGATCTCCGCGCAAAATCTCACACCGCGCGGCCTCGTGTTGAATCTTGGCCGCGATTGTTGGGTGTGCTTCGACACCGATCTCCTGCGCGTCGCCGCGGTGTGGCGCGGGCCGGGTGTCACACCGAAGGCTCTCGCACCGGGCTCGTATCACGACTCCGGCCGCAAGACGCCCGGCGGGCAGTTCCCCGCACCGGAACCGGACGGGAAGCTGTGGTTTGGAAACGGAATCTATCCCGGCTGGCAGATTGCCGGGCAAGATCGCGCTGAAGGATCCGCGCGAGCCCGCGCCGAGCCCCGAGGAAGTCGGACGCGGCCCGCTGCCGGTGCCGATGGGAAAATTCAAAGCGGTGCGCCATGTGAAGAACGGCGTGGTGCTCGAATACACCGCGCAGGGCGCGGACGTGCGCGAGTGGACGACGCTCTCGGAACACGACGGGCAGCCTGTGATCGAGCGGCATGTCGAAGTCGGTCCGTCCGCGAAGCCGCTGCTGATTCTGATCGGCCCGAAAGGCAGCGGCGCAGTCGAGGAAACCGTGGCATCCATCTCAGTCGGCACGCCGATGGGCCACCGGACGGCGGAAATCCAGGAGGACACCGCGATGTGGATCGTCCGCGTGCCGGAGCACGACAGGCCGGTGAATTTCTGCATCGCACTTGCGGACATGGCGGCTGCCCCCGTGATCGCACCGCGCGGGATTCCAGGCGAAGGCGCACGCCGCCGCTGGTCACAGGAGATCATCACCACGGTGAAGCCCTCGACCGCGAAGGACGCGTACGTGGTGGACGACATCGCGCTGCCTCTCGAAAACCCGTGGCGTCGCGATGTGCGCCTCGGCGACATCCAGTTCCTGCCGGACGGCACGGGCGTCGGCGTGACGGTGGACGGCGACGTGTGGATGGTCCGCGGACTGCACGAACCAGGCGGCACGGTGCGCTGGCGCCGCTTTGCCTCCGGCCTGCACGAGCCGATGTCGCTCGCGATCCGCAACGGTGAGATTTTTGTCTTCGATCGCAACGGCATCTGGCGTCTGCGCGATCCGAAATACACGGGCGAGGCCGAGGCGCATGAGCTGTTCTCAAACGCATTCGCGCAGACTGCGGACATGCGCGAATTCCCGAGCAGCCTGCGGCTCGCGCCCGACGGCGAATTTGTGATCGCGAAGGGCGGCCAGCAGAACACCAGCTTCCGCCAGCCGAACATCGGCGTGAACGTCCGCACCGGGCTCGTCAGCGCGTGCGATCAGGAGGGGCAGTATGTGCCGACCACGCCGCTCTACATTTTGGGAAAAAATGAGTTCCACGGATTCCTCAGCGAGCTGGAGCCGCACGAGAAATATCCCGCGCCGATCGCCGAGCCGCTCACTTGGATTCCGCACGCGGTGAACGCGTCCGGAACCTCGCAGGTGTGGCTC
>BJFP01000670.1 GCA_014189875.1 Verrucomicrobiota bacterium
AACGGGAACCCAACGGAAGGAAACCCAGAGAACCCAACGGGAACCCAACGGAATGGAACCCAAGGAACCCAACGGGAACCCATAGAAGAGGAAGAAGAAGGGAATAGGAAGGAGAATAAGAAAGGAACGGAAGAAGAACCACCCGAAGACCCCACCGTCGCGGAAGCGCGACAAGTTCGCGAGGAAATGGAAGCGCACAGATCCGCAATCCGTGCCGACGCAAAGCTGCTGCTGGAAGCCCTGAACGAATTGACCGGCAAAAAGTTCACGCCGGTTGACTCACACCTCAGCCCGATCATCGCACGGCTAAACGAGTCGGGAATCGAGCCGGAGGAATGCGAGAAGATGCTGCGACGGCAGGTCAAGCTCTGGAAGAACGATCCGAAAATGTCCGCGCATCTTGTGCCCTCGACGCTTTTCCGCGCATCGAACTTCCAGAAATACTACGACCAGCGCGATGAGGGCGTGGCCAACGGGCAATCGCCGCTCGAAGCATTCTACCGCCAGCCGGTGCCGGGATTCAAACAGTCGTCAAACCCATACGACACCCAAGGCGGCAAAAGGCTCATGCAATGACACTCGAAGAAACCGCAATCCTAGGCTGCGCGCTGCAATGGCCGGACGAATCGCTCCCGTACTTGACGGAAGCGGGAATCAGGGCCGACACATTCTCGCACGAAATCCCTTCGCTCATCTTTACGACCATCGCAACGGCATGGCTCGCCAAGGCACCGGGAGGCTTCGTGGGCATCGCTACCGCCCTCGGCGAACGTCTCGACTCAGTAGGGGGCGCTGCGACGCTGCAAACGGCCATCGAAGGAGCCGCGCAACCCGTCACGCTCCCGCACTACGCCGAGATCGTGAAGGAAGGGCACGCCAAGCGCCGCCTCGCGCTTGCGCTCAAAGCAGCCTACAAGCAACTGACCACGGAACCGACTGGCACCGTGCTCGCCGCAATCGAAGCCGAGATTTCCAGCATCGCGGCAGGCCGTGACAAGGCGCGCATCCAGAGCACGCGGGAAATCGTGATGAGCGTGCTCGGAAACCTCAACAGCCGCACCGATGGATCGAAAATGGCCGGGCTTTCGACAGGCATTGTGCGACTGGACGAGGAAACGGGCGGCATTCGCAAGGGCGGCTATTGGGTGATTGCAGGCCCAACCAAGGGCGGCAAATCCGCGCTCGTCCGCTACATCGTCCGCGCCGTCGCACTCGACCAAGCGAAGCCCGTGCTCGTCTTCGGGCTGGAAATGAGCAGCGATGACACGGTGGAGGCGATGCTTGCCACTGAGGGCAAGGTGAGCGCGAGCCGGATGCGGGATGGAACGATGCACGAAATGGATTTCCCTAAATTACAAGCCGCCGCAAACAACCTCGCGCTTGCGCCGATATTTTTCAGGGATGACGTGTATGACCTCGCGGGCATTCGCTCCTACGTGCGGCAGGTGAAGGCCATTCAGCCCGACCTTGCCGTTGTCGTCGTGGACTACCTCCAACTGACCGAGGGCGCGGGAAGCGCAGACCGGCGTGAGCAGGAAATCGCCATCGTGTCGAAGGCTCTTCGCCGCATGGCAAAGGATGAGGGGCTTGCGGTGATAGCACTGGCGCAACTAAACGATGACGGGGAGCTTCGCGAATGCCGTGCCATCGGCATGGATGCCACCGTGCAGGTGACAATCGAGATGTGCGAGGACGAGCCGGGCGCGCGGCTGCTACGGCTGCGACAGCGGCAGGGCAAGA
>BJFP01000671.1 GCA_014189875.1 Verrucomicrobiota bacterium
CGGGGCGACCGGTAGGGCAGGCGGTACTGATGGCATTGACGTTGAATCGCGTGGTGGTATCCGGACCGGCGGTAAACGCCGGTGGATCCAACTGCGCTTGCGCCGAAGCGGCAAGGCAGGCGGTGGCGAGAACGGCGATGGAGGACTTGAAGATTGACATTCTGATGAAGTTCCTTCTAAGAGATGGTGTTGAGCAGGCGATCTGCTCGCTTCACATATTCGTCCGGGGTCTGCCGGACAGCCGTTTGATCACCACGCAGACCGAAATCGCGGGCGATTGTCAGACTTTCACTAAGACCAAAGGTAGCGCGGTTGTGCCTGTCAACAAGGAGCACTTTGCGGGTTTTTAAATAATTACCGAGGGATTATCGTTGGCGTGGGGGGTTTTTGGTGGCGATGGTCGGGGAGCGGGGAGCGGGGAGCGGGGTTCGAGCTGGGGTCGGAATATTTCAGAAATATCGGCTTTGAATGAATCCGGCAGCCGTAGGCAGCGAAACCGCCCCCGTGGGCTCTCGCTGAGGTGGCTATCTCTCAAGCAGTTTGTGTTCTGACACCCCGCACCGCAAACCCAATTACCCCTCCCCATGTCAACCCCCACAGCCACCGATGGCGCCCGTCCTTCTTGGACGGCAGCCCAATGGGAAGCCATTTCATCCGCCCATCGCCTGCAACTGCTGCAATTCATTGAGGGAGCTGGTCGCGCCACCATCAAGGATCTGAGCGGATGGACCGGCCGAACCGGCACTTCTCTGTACCCGCACCTGGAGATTCTGGAGGCCGTGCACTTGGTGGCGGTGGAGATTGAAGTCGGCAAGGGCCGCCCGCGGCGGGTGTACATGCCCGGTCCAGCCGTAGCTTGGGAGCGACAAGCTTCCGAAACGGCAAGCGAGGGTCACTCGTCCATTTCGTTGGGTGTGCAACTCCTCAGTGACCTTGGACTCCGCCTGCGTCGCTGGGGTAAGGCGCGCGTGAAGAAAGCGGTGGAGGCACGCGACCTCCACAATGCTGCGCTGGTTTCTGAAACCACGTGGCTTGATGACCAACAACTTCAGGAAGTAAACGCCAAGGTCAATGAACTCATGTCGTTTGTTCGTGAGGCCCGTGCCCAGCGGCGCGGCAAGCGACACAATGTGGCGGTGTATCACTTTCCTGATGTCACGCTTCGTGAGGCCCGCGACGGCGTGCCTGAATAGCAGCACGCCCCGCGGTATCCGCACGTTTCATCGCCTGTAGCACGGCGGTAACTGTCACCGGGAACGGTTCGTTGTGAATAGTGTCCGAGGCGATGGTGGCTCGCTCGGCGATGCGCAGGAGCAGTGCATCACTCGGGCCATGAAGCCCAATCTCGGCAAATGTCACCGGCAAGCCGACCGACGTGCAGAAGTTCAGCACCGCGGTGATTTCTTCTTGCGGAGCGTCTTCAAGCATCAATTGCGCAAGTGTTCCAAAGGCAACCTTTTCGCCGTGATGGAATGCATGCACCGCGGGCGCAACGGTGAGGCCGTTGTGAATGGCGTGTGCGGCAGCGAGTCCGGCTGATTCAAATCCGATGCCGGAGAGCAGGGTGTTCGCTTCGATGATGCGCTCGAGCGCTGGCGAGGGCGTAGCGGTTGGTGTCTTCATGGCGTCCAGCGCGCTCACGCCGTCCGCTTGCAGGATGCGCCAGCAGAGCTCTGCGATCGCCATGCCAGCGCCGGTGGAAACGCCGTTGCGCGAGTTGCGCGCGCCGCTTCGC
>BJFP01000672.1 GCA_014189875.1 Verrucomicrobiota bacterium
CGTCATGATGATGGGCGGGAAATTGCCGTGGGCGTCCACACTTGCGGTGAACTCGATATCCAGCTTCGCCGGCAAATCCACGGTCCGCCGAAGCGGCGTGGGCTGCCCTCGTGCCACGAGTCCCGCATCGGTGGATTCCCATGCGCCGCCGTGCCAGCCTGCAAGCCCCAGCGGATTGCCCGGGCCTTCGACGGCGTCCGGAGAATTCGTCGGGGAAAGGTAGAGCCATCGCACCGTCTCCCGATCGATCGTCACGTCCGCGCCCATTCCGATTCGCATCTGGAACCGGCCATTTTCGAACGAGGCAAGGTTCCCGGCGATCCAGCCGCCGTCGTGAAATTGCATCGTGGCATTCGTCGCCGAGTCCCTGCGCTCGGCCTTCGAGAGCGGGGCGCGCAGGACGATGCGCCGGATTTCCCGCACCGAAAATATGAGCGGATCCTTGAACCCGGACCGTTGCAGAAAAAGTTCGTCAGTTCCCAATTTCAAAATCCGCCCGTGGATCCGCGTGTCGTCGGTAAACTCCACGATCTGATCATCGGCTTGCGCCGCCTCCGGTGATTCTACCGCAGATGCGCCTGCGCCAAAGATGAGCACCGATGCAAGCAGCGCCGCGAAAAATCCTCTCTTTGCATTTTGGGTCGTGCGCTGCATGTGGTCTTCGGATGATGCTGCCTGGAGAACGGATTTCAAGCACCCCGTTGCGAAGACCGGACGCGCGGGAACAGCAAAGACCAGGAGCGCGATGCCATCAGCGACGCCGGCGAGGAAATCTGAAACCTCCTCGACGCGGGCCGCGTGGACAACGTGATCCTCGTGGGCGTGCATGTGAACATGTGCGTCTCGGGCCGTCCGTTCGGCCTGCGCCAGCTTGCGAGGAACGGCAAGCACGTCGTGCTCATGCGCGATCTCACCGACTCCATGTACAACCCCGCGCGCTGGCCGTTCGTGAGCCAAGTGCGCGGCACGGAGCTTTTCGTCCAGCACGTTGAAAAGCCCATCTGCCCCACGGTCACGTCGGATCAGATTCTCGGCGGCAAGCCGTTCGAGTTTAGCGCGGAGACTGCGGGAAAAAAGCGCACCCAGATCCTGCTCCTCGGCGACAGTGCCACCGAGGCGAGCTTTCTGAAAAAATTCGCGCCCGACGAGCCGCAACTCGACACGCGCTATGACCGCGCTGTGAAGACGAAGCCGCAGGCGGACTGCATCTTGATCCGCTACGGCCTGAACGACGTCCGCAAGCGCGAGGACTTCGACAACAATTTCGCGAAGGACTTCCGCGAGCTGATCGCACGGCTGCGAAAGGATCACCCGACTGAGATGATCATCCCCGCGACGGTGATTCCGTTCGCCGAGGATCTGACCGCACATGCGCCCGCGGCGAAGCGCACGAGCATCCAGGATTTTCTGATCGAGAAACTCACGGGCGCTGCCGCGAAAAAATCGCGCCGCAGCCCTGCGAGAAACCGCAGATTGCATTGGCACCGGCGGCAAAGAAACCGCATGGTCCGGGGTGTCTTCCCCGCGCCCCATGTTTCGCCACCGCTCATCGCTCCCGCTCGTCTCCGTCATCGTGCCTGCGTTCCTCTTTGCCGCGCTGTGCGGCGCGCAGACGCCGCCGGATTTTCAGCGCGAGATCCGGCCCATCCTCTCGAACAACTGCTTCTTCTGCCACGGCCCCGATGAAAAGGAGCGGAAGGGGGGCGAGCACGGCTACCGGCTGGATCTCGC
>BJFP01000673.1 GCA_014189875.1 Verrucomicrobiota bacterium
AGCTCGGGTTACGAGCCGAGGCGGGTGCAGCCCTACCACCTCGCCTGCATCGACCAGCAGTGGTATCTCTTCGCCACGACTTCGTCCGCTCGCAACTGCGCACCTTCGTGCTCTCGCGGATGCGGAAGGTGCAAAACACGCGGATGAGGTTTCGCAGGCCAGCGGATTTTTCCATCACCAAGCATCTGAGCGAGAGCCTCGGCGTGTTCTCCACGAATGGTCGTTTCAAGGTCCGGATTGCATTCGACGATTTTGCCGCGCGCCTGGTTGGAGAACGGAACTGGCATCCCTCGCAGAAGATCAAACAGCTCCCCGGTGGGACGATTGAACTGCGGCTGGAACTCGGCAGCCTGGAGGAGATCGAGCGTTGGATATTGAGCTGGGGCGCGCACGCGCGAGTGCTGGAGCCTGCGGAACTCAAGCGGAGGATTCGGCGCTCTGCGGAGGCCATTCTGGCAGCCACATGACCGGGCGGTGCGCGTCGGGATGGGGTGAGACCGCAAATGTCCGTCCTCCCGTCCTAGAGTTCGTGCATCACTCAATTCCGGCATCCATAAATTTTCATGCGCACGCTCTCCAAATCCAAACTCATCGCCTTCCGCCAATGTCCGAAGCGGCTCTGGCTGGAAGTGCATCAGCCTGACCTGCGGGAGGTTTCACCCGAGACCGAGGCGAGATTCCAAGTGGGCTACCAGGTCGGTGACATCGCCAGACGCATCTACGATCCCGAGGGGAAGGGAGCGCTCATTGATTTCAAGACCGAGGGCTTCGATGGCGCATACGCGCGCACCACTGAGTTGGTGGCAAATTCCCGGCAGCCGGTTTTTGAGGCGGCGTTCAGGGTGAAGGGTGCCATGGCTCTTGCCGATGTGCTGCTGCCGATCCGGAAGAACGGCCAGACGTTCTGGAGGATGGTCGAGGTGAAATCGTCCACCAGCGTTCAGGATTATCACCGGGAGGACATCGCCGTGCAGACATTCGTCGCCCAGACCGCAGGAGTGCCGCTGAAATCCGTCGCGCTGGCGCACATCGACAGCGCTTGGGTCTATCCGGGCGATGAGGATTATCGGGGTCTGCTCAAGGAAGAAGATCTCACCGAGGAAACTTTTGCGCGGACCGAAGAGGTCAAAGGGTGGATCGCCGACGCCCAGAAAATCGTGGCTCTGTCCAAGGAGCCCGAAATCGCCGTCGGCCCGCAATGCCATGACCCATTTGACTGCCCATTTTCCAACCACTGCAACCGGGGCATTCCTCAGCCGGAACATCCGATCGACTGGCTGCCCCGGCTCTCTCCCATGCAGCGCGCTCAACTTTCCGAACAGGGCGTGACCGAACTGCGAGACGCGGCCGATGAACTCCTCAACGAGACCCAGCGCATGGTGAAGGAACACACGCTTGCAAAGACAGTGCGCTTCGATGCCGAAGGTGCGGCGGCGGATCTTGCCGATCACGGGTTCCCCGCCTACTTCCTCGACTTCGAGACGACCCAGATGGCCGTGCCGATATGGAAGGGCACGCGTCCCTACCAGCAGATCGTTTTCCAGTTCAGCGTCCACACGGTCGCCAAGTCCGGGAAACTTTCACAAACCGAATTTCTCGATCTCTCCGGCGATGATCCATCCGAGCCGCTCGCCAAGGCATTGATCGCCGCCTGCGGCAAGAAGGGGCCGGTGTTCGTCTATTTTGCGGGCTTTGAGACAGCCCGCATTCGCGAGCTGGCCGAGCGT
>BJFP01000674.1 GCA_014189875.1 Verrucomicrobiota bacterium
ATGTTTAAGAAATGAATAGTCGTGTGAGGCGCGCGGCTTATGCCCGCACCGATGAGGGTTGTTGCTTCCGGAATGGTATGAGGCTGGCCGCCGCCGCGCTCCTCCGCAATTGCCGAATCCAGTGCCGCTCTTGCGTCCGGAATCGCAAGGGTGAATCCCATGCTTTACGCCCAGTGCAGCGTGGCATCGATGCGCTCCGGCAATCCGTTTCCGTTCCGTGACAGGTGCAGTCATGGACTCTCGGGCTTGCCCGGGCTGGGTGCTGGTCGGCGAGTTTTTCCTTCGCCCAATCGAGCAGCGCGGGCTCGATCTTCCGCCACGAGAGCGGCGCTTCGCGGTAGCTGGATGCGAGTTCCGCGTGCTGCAATTTTTTCAGCGCCTCGCAATACATGCCGTAGTAGTCGGCCGAGATGTGCCCGCTGCCGACGCCGCCGACGTAGTGCAGCGAGTATGCGGAGAAGACGGAGATTCACTTTCCGTCCGGCTCGCGCAGTGCGATGGACGACACGGTCGGATCGGTGAGATCCTTGCTTCCGCCGGGTGGGTTCATCTTCACCTTGTCCGTTTTTCCAAATGGATTCACCGGCACCGTGCCCTCGCACATGAACCGGCGGAGGTTTAACACATGCTCCTGCGCCTCCGCCGTGCCGAACGCGATCTCCGCGGGGCGGAGATTGCCCGCCGCGCAGCGTACGCCGTCCGAGATCCGGTGCGCGACGAAACGCTGGTAATCATCGAGCGGCTGTTCGGACGTGTAGCGGTCCTGCCCGAGCGCGCTCGCGGCGGAATGCGTGTGCGTGCAGGAAATCATCACACGCTCCGGCGGGATGCCCGTCGCCTCCGCAAGCAGCTTGCGCGCCTCGGCGCTCACGCTGCGGTGCATGCCGAGCAGATCGCACACGACGAATGCCAGCTCGTCCTGCCATCATCCAGCACGAGGCAGCGCGCGTGGAATTCGTCATGCACCTGCGAGGCGGGGAAGGGGAGAAAGCCGCCGACGATCGGCGAATCGAGAGGCGGCGTGATGTTGCTCGTCGCCGCGCCTGCCCGGAGCGCAGCGCCTGCGTGAGGCAACGGCTTCTCGGCGGAATGCAGCCTCGCGGGAATGGCGAGGAGCGCGAGCGCGAGGATGAGGCGGATGGGGATCATGAGTTCCGGTGGGGGATGTTTGCCTGCGGTTATTTCTTCATCCCATGCTCCAGTGCCGCCATCCGATCGAGGCGGCGGTAGCTGCGCTTGGTTCCGGGATCATCCACATGGAGTGCTTCTCTACATGAGAGGCGCTTTCTTTTAGCTCGCTTGAACGCCTGAAGAATCGTTGGAAAATTGACGCTAGGATGCCGAAAAATGCTCTTTCTTCAGATCCATCCGATTAGCACACACTCGGATGGCATTCAAATGAGGCCAAACCTCCTGAATCGTCTCGTTGTCCCAAGTGACCTTCTTTGACCAAAAGCTGTTCTTTGCTTTGAGCTTGTTGGCAAGAGCTGGATCGTATCGCTTCATCCGCGTGCCAGCCTTTTGCCAGAGTTGTGAAATCAGTCGTTCAGCTCTGCGGTCATGTTCCCTTCCACCAAGGACAGCAGTGTAGTAGCGGAGAGTCACATCATATGCCTTGGTCACAACGAGCAGGGTGTCCTTGTCGATCAGGCTCTCTTTTGTCCGTGGCGCATCCTCTGACACTCGCTCTTCCATCAGATTTTCAAAGGATTCCACAACACGCAGCC
>BJFP01000675.1 GCA_014189875.1 Verrucomicrobiota bacterium
ACGAAGTCACCCTCCTGCCCGAAAAGCTCGTAGAGAAGATCCACCATCTGCGGCAGGTCTTCCATCGTGGCTTGCTCGATGACAGCTTCGTTCATCTCGGACATGCGGTGCTCTTGGCAGAGGGAAAAGGAACGCGCAAGGCGGAACGTGGCGTCCTATTCGAGCAGGAATGAGACGCTGATCGTCGCGGTTATGCTGATGGTGCCGATTGCAAACGCCGCGCCAGCAGGTCCGTCGTCAGGCTCCTCAGTTAGAGCCGCGTTTGCGCCCTGAGGGATTTGGGGCGGGCTGAACCCATTGCTTCCGCTAGACCATGGAGCCGCGCCCTCGAAAATTCGATAAGGTTTGCCGACTTTAGAGCCGAGCACCGAGGCGAGTGCGACCGCCTTCTCCCTCGCGGCCTTGATCGCATTGGCACGTGCGGCATCGCGGTGCTTCCGGAACTGCGAAGTCCTCAGTCCAACGGAACGGGCTTCCGTCGCACCTGCCGCTGCTGTCGCTGCGATGAAATCCGGGACTTTTTTCACATCTTTGATCGTCACCTCAATCCTTTGCGAGACGGTGAAGAAGCGAACCTCCGCCGTCTCAGCGCGCTCGCGGTCGTGTGCCGTGTAGTTTGGAATGATGGAGATGTCCGCTGCTTGGAGATCCGCTTCGGTGACCCCGAGGGCCCGGATTGCCGCGAGGACTTTCGCCGCGCGTTCGGACTGCTGTTTGCGGGCTGTTGCCAGATCGGAGTGGCGCACTTCGACCTCAAAGTACAAGTCGGCCAGATCGGGCGCTACCTTGATTTCCGCCGTGCCCGTTGTGTTAACGAGCGGCGGTTCGGGTGCGGCTTGCTGTGCGTTTATGGAATTCGACGACAGAAGAATCGAAACGAGAAGCAGGGCGATTTTCATGCGGGGAATGGTTGCTTGGACGAACGGCGGATGGCGAGGTTTGATTCGGTGTGGAACGAATGGTGGGCGGTTGTCTCCGCTTGTGGCGCCTGCCTAATCTTGCGGCATGTCGAAATCCCCGCGCTCCCGTCGTGACTTTCTCCGTACCGCCGCGTCTGCCGCGATGGCCGCGTCATTCATCGCCCGTGCGCAGGCTGCGAAGCCCCGCATCCGCATCGGGCAGATCGGCTCGGCGCACGCGCATGCGGGAGGAAAAATGGACACCATGCGTGCATCTGCGGACTTCGAGGTCGTCGGCATCGTCGAACCGGATGAGCGTCGTCGTGCGTCGCTCGCGACGAGCAAGACCTACGCGGGCGTGCCGGTGATGACTGAGGAACAACTCCTGAACGCCCCGGGCCTGCAAGCCGTCGCCGTCGAGACCGAGGTGAAGGCTCTCGTTCCCACCGCCGCGCGCTGCATCGCAGCGGGCAAACACATCCACCCGGACAAGCCGGCGGGCGAATCACTCCCCGCGCTGCGCCGCCTGCTCAGCGCCGCGCACGGCGAATACAAGGCGGGCAGGCAGACGCTGACCTTCCCGAAGGGCAGAGGACGCTACGACGGCGACTTCGAGGATCTCGCAAAAGTGATCCGCGGCGAGAAGGCGCTGGAGTTTTCGCCAGCACACAATCTCGCCGTGCATGAGACCATCCTGCGCGCGAGCGGGCTGCCGGTGGAGTCGATGTGCGATGTAGGCAGGGTGCTTGGCATCCAGATGCCGAACTGCTAACGCCCCTCGATTCACCGCGTCATCCCTCGAACCCATGAATATTTTCCACCGATCC
>BJFP01000676.1 GCA_014189875.1 Verrucomicrobiota bacterium
GGAGCAAGGGCACATCCGCGTCAAGTTTGGGGTGGCGGATGTCATCGAAATTGAGCAGCTCAATATTCTCGGCGCGACCAAGCTCGCGATGCGCCGCGCGCTCGAGGGTATTTATCTGCCCGGCTCGTTTGAACAGAAAACAGAACCGGACCTTTTCGCGACCCCTGAAGTCGTTGCGAATTTCGTGCCTACAGTCTCGTGCCGCGTGCTCGTGGACGGGCTCGCGTTGCGCGGGTTTCCCTACCCGCACACGGGGATCGTGAAGGGCGACGGACGTTCCCTGTGCATCGCGATGGCGTCGATTATCGCCAAGGTCACGCGCGACCGGTTGATGGGCGAACTCGACGGCAAGTTTCCCGGCTACGGATTCGCGCAGCACAAAGGCTACGGCACGGAGGAGCATCGCGACGCGGTGCTCCGCCTCGGTCGCACGCCGCAACACCGGGAGATGTTCTTGCGCAAACTGCTCGCGGGCCGCGTGGACCCGGACCAGATGGATTTTCTCAGCACGGACGGCTGACGCGCCGTTGACCGAACAGCGACGCTCGATCATCTATTCATCTCTTCGATGGCGGTCAAAAAACATTCCTCACTGGATCGCGTGCTGGGCCGGCTCGACACGCTGGACTCGGTGAACCTCGCAAATCTCGTGCAGCGCCTCGCCCGGGAGCGCGGGCTCTTCGAGGAAATTTTCAATGTACTGCAGGAAGGCGTGCTCGTGATTTCAGCCGATGGCGTGATCGAGTATGCCAACGCCGCCGCGCATCGTCTCATCGGGATTGGTGACGATGAGCTCGCGGGCCAAACGCTGTGGCGCCTCGTGCCCGGCTTGCGCCCATCGATTGACGCCGCATTTGACGATGGTCCGGTGCGCGGCGCGCTGCCGGTCGTGGCGGGGGAGTTCGAGGTGACCTATCCGGAGCCACGCAGCGTGCGGCTCTATATGGTTCCGTTTCGCGGTGGCGGCCGCGGTTCCCCCCGGCGGTTTGCCGTGATCTTGAGCGATGTGACGAAAGAGAAACAAAGCACCGAGCGTCGGATCGAGGATGAGCGCACCTCGTCGGTGCTGTTGCTCGCTGCGGGCGTCGCGCACGAGCTCGGCAATCCGCTCAACTCGCTCACGATCCATCTCCAGCTGATCGAGCGAAAGTTGAAGAAACTAAGAGCCTCCCAGGAAGTCGATTCGCTGGCGGAATCGTTGCGTGTCTGTACCGATGAAGTCACCCGGCTTGATGGGATTATCAGTAATTTTCTGGAGGCGATTCGGCCGCGTCCGCCCGATCTGGCGGAGACTAATCTGGCCGAGATTCTCACGGACGTGCTGCGGTTTCAGCAGCGGGAATTCGCGGACCGCGGAATCGTCGTGGAAGCCGAAACACTCGACGCGTTGCCTGCCGTGATGGCCGATCGCAATCAGCTCAAGCAGGTGTTTTTTAATCTCACGAAGAATGCGTTGGAGGCGATGCAGCCCGGCGGGAACCTGAAGATCAAGTCACGCGCCGACGACGATTCCGTGTTCTTGCTTTTCGGTGACAGTGGCACGGGCATCAAACAAGAGGATCTTTCGCGACTGTTTCAGCCCTACCATACGACCAAGATCGGTGGCCACGGACTCGGTCTCATGATCGTCCAGCGAATCATGCGGGACCATGGCGGCCAAGTGGGCATCGAGAGCAAGGAAGGCGTGGGCACCATCGTGTCGCTCCAGTTTCCTCGGAAGGATC
>BJFP01000677.1 GCA_014189875.1 Verrucomicrobiota bacterium
CGGTCTCGAATGCCTCGGTTGTGGTTCCGAGTTTGGCCTTCCGTCGGGCGGCTTCATGCGTGGGGATTCCCAAGCCTGAATTGGCTTTGTTCTGACAATTTCGCGAGAGTTCCTCGCGTTGGCTGGCAATCTTTAGGGCTTCGGCGACTGCCAGCAGGATCCATGGGCTCTCACCCGGCACGAAATCCATGGCGGCATTCCACCCTTGCAACTCGGCCGAGACAGAACTTGGTTTTCTTGTCGCAGTGTCCCCACAGCCGGTCAGTTCAAGATAAAGTTCCAGACAACGCCGCGCTTGAGTCTGAATGGCGAAGACGGACTTGTCAGCAGATCGGGCTGCTGCCTGTAGACGGTGCCGCATCGTGGCATCGGTGTTGAAACGCTTCAGACATGCGGCAAGTGCCGGCACATCGCCGCAGGGGGTCAGCAAGCCGTTTTCCCCATCGACTACCAAATCAGGGACTCCACCGGTAATGAAGCCGATGACAGGCGTTCCGCAGGCGAGCGATTCTATCACGGTGTTGGGCAGATTATCCTCCAGTGTGGGACACAGGTACGCATCCGCGGATGCATACAGCGAGGCCATGGCGGATTCGCTGTCGATTCGACCTACGTGATGCACCGCGACCGGAATGCCGGATAGATCGGGATTGCCGTCACCGAAGATGACGAGCGCCACCTTGTCTGCGTCAGGCGCTGCTGCACGCAGCGCTTCCGTGAGCATATGAAATCCCTTGCGGAACTCATTAATCCCGGAGCAGCCGAACAGTAGCAGCACCTTGTCGGTCGGCAAATTCCAAAGGGCTCGAGCCTCGCCCTGATCTGACGGGCAAAACACGCGCGTTTCGATGCCGTAGGGCACAATTTTGACAGGCCACTTAGAGCCGATGATGCTGCGTTGAGACATTCGGCCGATCCAGCGGCTAGGTGCAACGACGTGAATCTGCTGGTCGGCCAGGAGGATCCGTTTGCGCTGAAACTCGCTCCGCCCAATCTCGATAAGCGGCTCGGGCAGGCTTTCACCGGTCTGCCAAGACTCGTCCCGCGGATCATTCGTGCCGGGGTAGTGGTTGCCGCATGTCACCGGCCACAGGTCGTGAAGGCTCCAGATGATTGGCTTGCCAAGTGAAACGAGTTTCTTGATCACGCCTGCGCTCAACCATTCGGCCACCCAGTGGAGGTGCAGGACGTCGGCGCTCTGCACGGACGGATGCGAGGAAATGTCCACATCAATCACACCACTGGTGAACCATGGCGACCCAGATGGGAGACGGCGCAGGATATAGGGCGTGAGAGCTTGCTCATGCAAAATTGCGCACGCGGCTTCATTGGCTCCCGTTACGGCGGGGTCGGCGCTCAATTTTGAGCGCACCAGCATGGAACTTTCGACACCAATGCCAAGCAAGCCACGGTGCAGGCACCATGCGGATCGTGCAGCTCCGCCTGTCAAATCATGCGTGCTGAGATGGACGACTCGCATGGGCGTCACGCTGGTTTTCGTGCTTCCATGAACAGGGAATCCGGCTTCCGCGTCGAGCCGTCTGCTTCCAAATCCAGAAGGTAGCGATTAAAATCCGGAATGCGCGACTCATTCGCTGCACAGACGCGGGAGTCTGTGAAGCCACATTCCCGCAGCACTTTTGAAAGCGACCAGCGGTCGTACATCCATTTGTGGACTTCGCCACTGGAACGGAACGCGCCGATCGCGGCGGTGTCCGGTTCGG
>BJFP01000678.1 GCA_014189875.1 Verrucomicrobiota bacterium
CGATGAGCGAGTCGCAGCAGACGCGGCTCTTCCACCTCATCGAAGCCTACGTCGAAGGACTGGAACGGCGGGATTTCGTCCCGTCGCCCGGCCTGCAATGCGTGAGCTGCGAGTTCTTCAACGAGTGCCGTCTATGGAGTTAACACCATAGGCAGCACTGAAACCCACACAGCAACCACCGCGATAAAAGCCGGTCCCCGATTCAATTCGGGGGCCGGCTTCGTCGTTTCACCAAGGAAGGAAAAATCACAATGAAAGCACTGACCATCACCATCAACACGCTGGCCTGGATCGCCGCGGGACTCGTCGTATGGGCGCTCTACCCGCTGCTGCTCAAGGGCATCACCCTCGCCAACACGCTGCACAACGCATGGCTCTGAGCAGCGCTCAGGGCCGGGGAAAATACGTCAGCCATTCCGGCTGCCGCACACCCACAACCACCCAACCTCATCGAAAGGAAATCACACTCATGCAAAATCCCATCTCATCCTCCGCCAGCTTCCGGCGCGGCGCAACGCGCGCTCTCCGCTTCATCGTCGCCGGCACCGGCGCTGTGCTCGCTGGCACGGGCACGGCCCTCATCTGCACCGGCGTCGCATTGAAAATCTGCGGAGAGAAAATCAAATCGTTCGCAACGAACACCGCGCGCCCTGAGCCCAGACCGATGCGGCGTGCCCGCGTCGTTCCCCAACCCGCCTGAACCGGCAATCCCACGAAAGGAGAATATCCCAATGGAAAACATCACCCTCTATTTCCGCGAAGGCTCGTCGGACAAAATCTATCAGGCAGCCATCGAGCCCAAGGACGGCGGCTACACCGTCAACTTCGCGTACGGCCGACGTGGCAGCACGCTGAGCACGGGAACCAAAACGCAATCGCCTGTCTCCCACGCGGAGGCGAAGGCGATTTACGAAAAGCTCGTGAAGGAAAAGACCGCGAAGGGCTACACGCCCGGCGCGGACGGCACACCGTATCGGCAGACGGAGAAGGAAAATCAGACCACCGGCATCCACTGCCAGTTGCTCAATCCCGTCGAGGAACACGACGCCGAGAAACTCATCGAGGACTCCGCATATTGGATGCAGGAGAAATGGGACGGCCGCCGCCTCCTCCTGCACAAACAGGATGGCAAGATCACGGGCATCAACCGTCGCGGCCTGGCTGTGGCATTGCCCGAACCGCTCGTGCGCGATGCACAGGCATGCCCGGAGGACTTCACCATTGATGGCGAAGCGATCAGCGACATGCTCTGCGCGTTCGACGTCCTGCTCGTCGGCGATGAGGATCTGCGCGGAAGGCGCTACACGGAGCGGCTGCTCATCCTCGCGAACCTGCTCGGCACCTTCGCGCATCCCGGCATCCACCTCACCGAGACGGCGCATCTGCCGGAGGAAAAGCGGCGCATGTTCGATCACCTCAAATCCGAGGGCCGCAAAGGCGTCGTGTTCAAGAACGTGGATGCGCCCTACATCGCGGGTCGTCCCGCATCGGGCGGTTCTCAGCTCAAACACAAATTCCACGAGACGGCCTCGTTCATCGTGGGAAAGATCAATGCGAAGCGCAGCGTCACGCTCTACCTGTACGCCGGGAAAAATCTGAAGATGGCCGGCAACGTCACCATCCCGCCCAATCATCCGGTCCCGGAAAAGGAGCAGGTGGTCGAATGCCGTTACCTCTACGCATTCCGGGAGAGCGGCAGCATCTACCAGCCCGTGTATCTC
>BJFP01000679.1 GCA_014189875.1 Verrucomicrobiota bacterium
AATAGTAAGACCGCCACGGTGCCGCGGCGGACCAGTCACCAGCCCGAGCCGCGTTCTACGCGGTCACCAGTCACGTTCATGCGCGATGCACCTCCGGTAGCCCGCTGAAGCCGCACGCCTCGCGGATCGCCTGCATCGGGAACGCCGGGCCTGGATCGTCCTTCCGCTCCGCGGCGATGCAGTCGTGCCCCGTCACGTCGTCGAGATTGTAGCGCTGCACGAGCGCCTCGTTGAGCGCCGTCACGGCCTCGATCTGCGCGGCAGGAAAGCACTCCCATTCGAGCACTGCGCCGCCGTTGGCATGGCGCGCGCGGATGCTCGCAAAGCCCGGCTGCTTGCGCGCCCATGTGAGCGCGCCTGGATCGCTGCCCGCATTCGCGATCTCAATTCCAATCGCGAAGGTGTTCCCAAACGTGTAGAGGGTGCCAGTCTTCGGATCGCGCCAGCGGCTCACGCCGGCGTGGGCCGCGGCCCGATTAAACGGCACGCACTGCGTGATCGTGCCGTCGCGATCGATGACGACATGCGCGGAGACGCCGCATTGCCGCATGGCCCCGATGCTCGATGTGCCGGTCGCGCCGCCGGTGAAATGGTTCACCACACAGCGGCGGACTGGCATCTCGCGCGATGTCGCGATGGGGTCGCGCTGCACGCCCGCGATCCAATGGTCTTCGTTGATGATGATGGTCGGAGGATTCATGGTGCGGGATGTTGAAAAAGGATCAGGATTCGATCGCGTCGTCCGGGTCTGGCCCGCGGTGCGCAGGTGCCCGGCCTGCCGCAGCCGTCTGGCTCTTGGTGCTAGGTGCGAAATCCGCGACGCTCTCAAACTTCGCCGCCGCCGCTTTGCTGAAATTCTCGGCTATTTGGATTCCGAGATAGGATAGCAAGGCAGTGCCGAGAAACCATCGGTGCTGTCCCGCTTGCGAATTGAATGCAGTGAGCTGTGCGGCGTTCTGGAATGTGTAAATGCATGCGACGTTGGCCCAATGATCCCACCGCTCATAGATAAGCGCGAACAGGGTCATCAGGAACTTGCGCGAGGCGAAATTCAGCGCGAGCGTTTTGGTGAGCCGGGAGAGGAAGGCTTTCATGGCTTATCGTTTGAAATATGCAAAGGCTGCAAACCCGATGGCCGTCAGGCTAAATGCAGAGAACCACATCCACTTCGCTTTCGCCTGATTCGCCGCATCCAGCCGCGCCTTGTCCCGCTCCCATGTGCGTGTGTCGAGCGTGCCCTGCACGGCCTGCGTCTCCGCGAGCGCGGCAGCGTGGGCGGTCGTGAGGATGGCGAGCTGTGCGAGCACGGAGTCCGTCTGCGCCTGCGCTTCGCGGAATAACACCTGCATCTGCTTCACGAGCTTCACGATCTCCGTGCGCGTCTTGCCGTCAGTAACGGGGAGTGCCGTGGGGACAGTCTGCGAGTTTGCCATCGCCAGCAACGCCCACAGTATGAGCAACGGCAGGCATGGCCTCATGGTTTGTCCTCCTTGAAAAGCACCGCGCCCCACAACATCAACGCGGCGATGAACACCGCCGTCCAGAAGGCGCATTGCATGTAGTCGGAAACACTCATGGCTCGTCCTCCAGCAGCCGGAGAATCCTTCCGGCCTTGTAGTCCACGCGGGAAAGAATCCGCTTCACTTCCTTGCCGTCCCTACGCGCCCGCGCAGTCGCAGCCCTGGCGGTGGTGAGATGCCGCACGATTGGGGCCGTCTCG
>BJFP01000680.1 GCA_014189875.1 Verrucomicrobiota bacterium
ATACGGCCAGCGGGAAATGTTGGTCGCCGTTGATACCAACGTCCCGCTCTGAGTCTCCTGTTGCGATGCGATTGGACGTTGCAAGCGGCGTGGCGAAATCATCCTTTTGCGAGCTTCGTCCCTTGCGGGCGCGAGCGGTGAGACGCGACGGAACTTCAAATTCTCCTCTCAAAACAGGCCGGGGACGCGTGCCGCCTGCATTCGGCAAGACGGTGCTTGACAGTGGAAGGCCGATGAATGACGCCGCGAACCATGCCCCGAAAGCTACCGCCGCAGCTCGTGCGAATCCCCGTTGACGCGAGCACCGCCGCCGAAATCCGACGCATTTGTTCGTTGGGTGGTCGGAGTCATTCAAAGCAGCATCAGTCCGAAATCGGAAGGCGCGGCGGATTGAAGCGCTGCGAGCCGAAAGCAGGCCGGCCGCCGATGAATGAGCTTTGGAAACATCGCTGGCGGAAAGACGAAATGGCTGCACTGCGCGGCGATCCGGTCGCGCCCCCCGGCCCGACGAACCCTGAGATCAAGTGCCCTGCCGATTGCGGTTTCTCGATGATCTCGGCGAACCAGATCAGGGACATCTTGAACCGCGGGAGGGCGTTTGATTTTACGTGCCCGAGATGCAGCGCCATGATGCGCGTCCGAAGGAGCAAGGTCCGCGGCCTCGCTGGCTACTTCACTGCGCGTGTCGAACTCCTCCACCGGTGAACGATCAGAATCCACCACCGCCGCCGGAGCCGACTTGGACGGAGCGCCAGCTTGCCCGCGCCGCAAAGCCGGAGCCGATGCAGGAGGCCGACTACGCCCACATGCTGCGCGTCCACGATGATACCGTGACCGCCACCGACCCGCTCACTGGGGAGAAGGTGGCTGCGAGACTTTCACCGGAAGCCGCGAGCTACTTGGGATTCCTGAGGGCGTGCCCTGCGCCGCGGATGGCGCGTGAGGCGGCGGGGGTTTCTTCGGGTTCGGTTGCAAATTGGCGGCGGCAGATCGAAGGGTTCGCTGCCCTTGAGCGTGAGGCGATAGAGGATGCGAAGGACACGCTGCTCGCTTCGGCCTACAATCGGGCGGTGCATGGCGTGCTCAAGCCGGTGTTCCAGCTTGGGAACCTGGTGGGCTACGAGCGGGAGTATTCGGACAAGCTGATGGAAGTTCTGTTGAAGGGGATGCTGAAGGAGTTCAAGCCCGAGCCGCCGAAGGAGACTGCAGGCACGACGAACATTGTCATCACGGATCCAGCGGCGATTGCGGACGTGGTGCGCCGGCTGAGTCCGACGAGCCAGCCGAAGCAGGCGCAGGCGATCAAGATCGCACCGCACTCCGAGACCCCGCTCCCGCCCACGCTCGATCCCCCCGTACGATAACTCCCTCTCTCCCGCTCCCAATATTTTTCCGTGCGAAAGGCCCGGTGTTGGATTGCAGCGAGAAATTCTGTGGGCTTTTTCGGTTCAAAATTTTCGGAAAATCTTCCGTGCGTGAAGGTCGGCGGCGTCACTTGGCGCCTGCCCGAAACTCGTTCAGCAGCCGCAAGCCGGTGTCGTGGGCGTCCGCGTGCTCGGTGAATTGCCAGCGCCCGTGAGCATCGAGAATCACCACGCGCCCGCCCGTCTCGCGGAGCATGTGGTGCGCGTAGTTCGCGGCGTGGGCATCATCCAAGAAACGCAGCGCGTGCGGCAGGAGCGGCCCGGCGAGCGCGTAGCCGCCTGCGTGGTGCGGTTG
>BJFP01000681.1 GCA_014189875.1 Verrucomicrobiota bacterium
AAAGCTTAACAACGAAGGTTATGGCGAAGAATCGAAAGAATAGCGCAGGTGGCGGGGTCCGGCTCGGCCCGGTGGTGAAGGCGTTCTTCATCTGCATGGTCCTTTGCTCGCTCGGGGTGACCTATGTGTGGCAGAAGCGTCAGATTTACTCCCTCGGGGTGAAGACCGAGCAGCTTGAAAAGAAGCTCACCACGCTCAAACGCGAGAACGAAATGCGCCGCCAGCAGATGGCGATGCTGCACTCGCTACCTTATCTCGACGCGCGGGTAAAGGAGCTGAAACTCGGCCTCGGCGTCCCCACGCCCGACCAGATTCTCACCCTCGTAGAAGGCTCGATTACCCGCATTGCGCCGCGGAACGCCCCGCGCAACGTCCCGTTGCCGTCCGTTTCAGCGATGACTCTTCCGCCCGATAAAACCTACCTCGCCTACGCCACGAAGCCTTTGCCTCCACCCACCAGGAAACGCTGAAACAGGAACAACCATGAACACCACCGCCATTCGCCACGAGGCCGATTCCGACTTCGAGATGAGCTTCGCCGCCTGATGTCCGCCCGAGTGACAGCGCAGGATGCCACGCTCCAGCCGTTCCAGAACCGACGGCTGCTGCTGATGGCATGCCTGTTGTTTGTCGCCTTCTGCGGCCTCGGCTACCGGCTCGTGGATTTGCAGGTCATGCAGCATGAGGCCCTCAAGGCAAAAGTCCGTGCCCAATTCGAAAGGACTCGCTTCATTGAACCCCGCCGTGGAGACATCCGCGACGCGCGCGGCAACCTCCTCGCTACCAGTCGCCCGGTGAAGACCGTTTTCGCCGACCCCGTGCTCATCGGCAGCCGCCAGTCAGACATCGCCCGAGCGCTCGCGCCGATTTTCCAAGTCCCCGACGCCGAGTTGCACAAGCGCCTCTTGCCGCAGATCACGGTCCGCACCAACCCTATCGCGTCGCTCGATGGCGCTCTGCTCACCAACCGCAACATCGTGCTCGTGGATGGCTACGTGCTCGCGCCAAGCGGTGTGCTGCACACGAACCGTTTCATCGCCCTCCACAAAGGCGTCGTGACCACGAACTACAACTTCGTCGCCACCAACTCCCCGCTCGTCCTCTCGAACAGCTACGTCGTCATCACGAACCAGCTCATCGTCGTCACCAATCGCCACGTCGTGCTGGCGCACAAAGTGCCGCTGGAGCAGTGGGGGCAGATCACCGCCGCGATGTCGAAGCTCACTTTCGCTGGCGTGGACGAGAAGAAACTCCCGCGTAAGGAGAAGGCCTTCTACCGCGAACTGCGGGCCAAGGCCATCAACACCGACCCCGTGGACGACCAGATTCGCATCTACCCCAACCAGTCCCTCGCCGCGCACGTGCTCGGTTTCATAGGGCCGGTCACGCGCACGAATGCCGCGAGCGGGGTCATCCGCACCGAGTCTGCCGGCCTCGACGGGCTCGAGCGGCAACTGGATGCGAAGCTCAATGGCGTGCGCGGCTGGCGCGAGATGGAAGTGGGTGGCAAGGGCGCTGAGCTCGTGATGAACCGACAGCAGGAAGTCGAGGCACAGGACGGCCTCAACGCCGTGCTCACGATCGACGCCGCGATGCAGCACATCCTTGAAACCGAGATCGCGGAAATCATGGTCAAGTTCAACCCCGTCAGCGCCTCGGGCATCGTGCTGCGCCCGAGCACCGGCGAAATCCTCGCGATGGGTTCTCGCCCGACCTA
>BJFP01000682.1 GCA_014189875.1 Verrucomicrobiota bacterium
TGAACTACCCCGACTTCCCGGTCGGCACCTGGACGGCGGCATTCGTCATCGTGCTGAGCACCGGCACGCCGAGCAGCACGGCAGCGACCACCAGCGGCAGTGACTTCCTCGTTACGCTCACCAGCGCGGTTACGGCGGCACTCGCGCCCGGTGACTACACCTTTGCCGTTTACGTCACATCGAGCAGCCAGCGAACCACAGCCGAGACTGGCAAGATTTCCATTCTGCCCAACTTGGCCGTCGCGCGCACGGCGACGTTTGCCGAGGCGCAGGTTGCGCTGCTCAAGACGGTGATGGCTTCGTTCGCAGCGACCGACAAGCAGACTGTGAATTTCAACGGGCAGAGCTTCACGCGATACGCCATCGCGGACTACCAAAAGCAACTCGTCTATTTCCAAGCCGCCGTGATTCGTGAGCAGCAGACGCAGGCCGCACTGCGCGGAGAGGTGAGCGGCGGGCGCGTCGCACTCGACTTCATCGCCGCCGATTAACCCCATGAAAAACCCTTTCCGCTGGCTCAAAGAAAAACTCTCCCGCTCATACAAGGACATCGCGGGCGTCGGCGTGAGCTACAACAAAGATTGGGCGCTGAACACGCAAAGCGAGGACGCCGACTTGTGGCAGTCCGCGTATGCACTGACCGCCCGGACGCGCGACCTAGCACGCACGAACCCGACGTTCATCCGCTATCGTGAACTCATCTGGGGCAGCGTGTTCGGCGAGGCTGGCACGATGCTGCGAATGAAGGTGAAGGAGCAGGAGGATCGCGTCATCCACACCCCGCAGGAAAAGTCTGCCATCCTCGCGCACGATGAGCGCCGCCGCCGCGTGTTCGAGTGGGCCGCGCAAAAGGACGGGCGCGAATACACGCACGCCCCGCTTTACCGAGGCTTTGGAAACAACGGCAACCGCGTCGCGCAAATCAAAGTGGGCGAGCCGGACGTGTTCGCAAACCAACTCATCGAGCGCAAGTGGAAGGAGTGGCAGCGCGCGCAGTATTGCGACGTGCGCGGCACCCGCACCTACTCACAGATCCGGCAGCTTCGCCTTTGGAGCGCCATTCGTGACGGCGACTTTTTCATCCGCATGATCCGCAGCCCGAAGGTGAACAAATTCGGCTTTGCGCTGCAACTCATCAACGCTGAATGGGTGGACAGATTTGCAAACGCGAAGCTCGCCAACGGCAACGAGGTTCGCATGGGCATTGAATACGAGTTCACCGAGTTCGGCACCGGCAAGCCGGTGGCATATTACTTCATCAAACGCCAGCCGAACGACTGGCAGTTCTCAGTCCAGAAAGCATTCGGCAGCGTCGGCCCGCTACACGACCGCGTTGACGCCCGCGACATCATCCACTACGCGCGCCCGGTTGACGCCGACGCCACACGGCCCGCGCCTTGGGTGGCGAGCGCCATCCCGACCGCTCGACAGCTTGACCAATACGCCATCGCCGAGGTTGTCGCCGCGCGCTCGCAAGCCTGCAAGGTGGGCTGGCTGTCCAGCACCGTCGTCCCCGAGGGCGGAGTGCCAACGAACGTTGACCCGCGCACTGGCGTCCCTCGCCAAGAACTGACACCCGGCAGCATCGTCGGCCTGCCGTGGGGAGTGGAATACACCGAGTCAGACCCGAAACATCCGAATGGAAACTTCGAGGCATTCCGCAAGGCGCAACTCAGGCACCAGGCAGCGGGAATGCCGGGCGCTGCTTACAG
>BJFP01000683.1 GCA_014189875.1 Verrucomicrobiota bacterium
CGGCGGGATAGCGGATGCTCGTGACGTTGCCCCAGCGGTTGCCCCACATCTCCTGGCCGGTCTTCAGCGTCACGAATGCCTTCGGCGTGCCGCGGTATTTTTCCCAGTAGTCCTCGTCCTTCTTGCGGACGCGCGTCGCGTCGAAGTCGAAGCCGGGCTTCCATTTTCCGAAGCTCTTTTTGTCGGGGACGTTTGGAAAATCCGGCATCCACGAGTCCTTGCCGTCGGCATCCATCTGGAGTTGCGGCGTGTCCATCTCGAGGATCGGCGCGGCGACGGTGAATGTGCGCGTCTTCTCGATGAGCTGACGCCGCTCGCCCATTACAAAATACTTCACCGTCACCTTCGCGCCCGGCGCGACGCCGAGGTCGTCCGCGAGCCAGCGCGTGATCTGGATTTCATCGTCCGCCAGCTTCGGATTCACAAAGCCCGACGCAGCCGCATCAATCGCCGTGACCATCGAGTAAGGCGTGGCGTTCGCCTTCGCATCCGAGCCGTCGCCCGCGCGGAGTTCGTTGACGAAGTACGTGAGTGACTCGATGCCTCCAGTCGGCGGAAGCGGGCCTTTGTATTCGGACGAGAATTGCGTCATCGAGGTCGCACGCACGACCGTGTCATCGAGAAAGATGCGGCTTGTCCGAAGTTCGAAGCCACTTTGGTTTTGTAATTCGCGCACCTCCAAGTCGTAGAGGCCAAGGAGACGCGCACCGAGCGCGTCGTACTGATCCTCGAACTTGGTGCTGTACTTGTCGATTTCAGCCAATTCTAGATTCCACGCCTTTGATTTGGAAATGTAGCGGCGAACTTCCTGCATCCCCGGTGAAGACGATTGCTGCGAAAAGAGCCTCTGCACTCGCTCTCTCAAGCTAGGGCGCACCAGGTTTTGAAAATAGGAATCTGTTGTGAGCTTCTGTTCGATTTTCTTCTCCAATTCCTCGTCTGTGATCTCTCGACTTAGAATCAGATTCACTTTCACGCCGACGCCCAATTTCTCCTGCAACGCCGCGAGCGACACGAACGCCGTGTGCGGCGGCACTTGTCCGCTCGCGAGCGCGAAGCGACCGAAGTCCGCATCACCCACGACGCGCACAACGCGCAAGCGGAGCGAGACGCTGCCCTCTTCTTCGCCGGAGAGCGGCGCGTCCTTGGAAAATGCGCTCGGCTTTTCGAGGCGCAGCAAGACTTCGTCGCCGGGATTCACGCCGAGCTGCGCGGCGAGGCGTTCGTTCAGCGCGATTTCGTTTGCGGCGAGCGGGACTGCTTTTGTCGATGGCGACAATTTCCAAAATGCATCGTCCACGCCGACTATCTGAACTTTGTTGGCGCGCGCCTTTCCGTCGGAACGCGCGGCGGTGCCGGAGAGCATCAGCACGCCGGCGGCGTCCCGCCCCGGCGCAAATGTGCGCGCCACGACGGACGGCCGCTTTTCCACCTCGCGCGGCCACGGGACGAAGCGCTCGCCGCAGAGCAGCGCCTCGCCGATTTTCCCCACGCGTGCCTCGGCCTGCGCACGGAGCGTGGCCTTCACCGAATCGCCGACCATGAGCGCGCCGGTGAGCACGAGCGCGGCGAGCGCGGAGCCGAGGATGACGCCGAGGTGCGTGCGCCAGTAGTGGCGGATGCTCTCGAGCAGCAGGCGGCGCGTGGTCATTGCGCGGGGGCAAAGTTATTGAAGCAGGAAGGCAGGAAACCATGAAGGGCC
>BJFP01000684.1 GCA_014189875.1 Verrucomicrobiota bacterium
AGCAGGCTGATGCGTTGATTGGATGTTCGCAGCTCCGAGAGAGAGTTCGCTAGCAAAAATCAATGAATGCGGCGCGAAACACGCGTTCCTTTCGGAAGGTCACATCTGGAAAGTAAGCAATGAGCGAAGTTGATCAAGACAATATGATTCGTTCCAACGAGCTGGAGTTTGGTAGCGAGGGTGGGCTTGAACGAGCCGCTATCGCCACGCGAACTGCAGCCTCGCTCACCAATTCCCTTACTTGGCAAGCATTGCGCGCGCCGCTCCGGATGCAAATGCTCGAGGCGATCATCGCCTGTCCAGGCGTTGATGCGCGTGCGCTCGCCGAGGCCATCAGTTGCAGCGCGCCTCGGCTCTACTATCACATCAAGATCCTGGTTAATGCAGGGCTTGTGGTGAGTGTCGAGGGGGCGAGTCGAAAGTCCGCGCGAGGTCCTTCGGCGACCAGTTACCACTCCAACATGAACGAGATTTCAGCCGGATTTTTTGCTGGCGATCCCGTGACCATCAAGCGTGCAGGCGAACTCTTTTACGCGATTGCCGAACAGGGCCTTGCTAAGGCGATCGACTCCGTCAACGAACCGGGCTGCATCGTGGACTTCCGCCATGAGGCGCTCCTCCCTCAGGAGGTCGAACTCGTGAAACGCCACATGGCGGAGATTCGGGTTGTCCTTGCCACTGCGCGCCGTCGCCGCCATGGGTCCAAGGTCTTGGTTCGCTCAACGGTTTTCGTGGGACTGTGTGCTATCTCCGCCGGATCTCCAACGCTGCCCGATGCGCCGATCTCGACCACGCGATTGCAGGTCGAGGTCGAGAACAAACCCGTGTGACCGAAGTGCGGGGGGGGCAGGGCGAGAGGTGGACTCCGAATAGTGCTTGCGTACGGGCTGGATTCGGATATAGTTATCCGAGTTTAATCGGACAGCCATGCCGCGGCTAAACCCGCGGCTTATTCGGAGAATATCCATGTACGGCAAGCAAACCGAAACCGCCATCGCCGCTCTGAGTCGGCTTGCAGAGGTTTGGGACGAAGGGCGCACGCGCCTCTCTGCGGCGGAAATCGCTGACCAGCGTGGGCTTCCCCGTGCGATGGTCGCCAAGATCCTCTCCACGCTTTCCCAGGCTTCGTTGGTGGACGGTTCGCCTGGCCCAGGCGGCGGCTACGCGCTTGCTCGTGCGCCGCACCTCATCCGGCTTCGTGAACCCCACGAACTGTTTGAGCGCGAGGATGTGAGCACCAACTGTCCGTTCGGCGGCGGCGTCTGCGGCGTGGGCGATCCCTGCGCCATGCACGACCGACTGAAGTCGATGCAGGGCGCGATCCGAAAGTTGTTGGAAGAAACTACTTTCGAGATCTTCCGCAAGGCAGTCCAGGAAGACGGTTTGGTGCCGGTCGCAAAGGGCCTGAGGCCCGACGCGGCGCGTGATACCTACTGCGCACCGCATCCGCGCCGTAAACACGCCTGATCGGCGTGCTCAGCGAACCGTGATCAGACTCGCGGCCCTCGTCGCGATGTTCCGCGCATCTCCTGCGGTTTTTCCCTGCGCCAACACAACGCCCATGCGGCGATGCTTGCGCGTTGTCGGCTTGCCGAAGATGCGCACTTCCACCGATGGAATCGCCATTGCCTTCTCGATGCCCGAGTAGCGTGGCGCTCGCTCGGACGCGCGGCTGGCGAGGACAACGGCTGACGCAGTGG
>BJFP01000685.1 GCA_014189875.1 Verrucomicrobiota bacterium
CGGTGCCCGCCTGGCAGCCGCATGCGCGGATGGATTCGTCGAGGACGGCCTGCGGGTTGCGCGTCTGCAATGCGTCGGCGACCGGGGAGGGGATTTCGTTTTGCGTGCTCATGCGGCGGAGTGTCGGCGGTGGAAAAGTGCGTGGCAACTCCGCGCTCGCAGGCGAGAGATGAACAGGAGCGATGCAGTTCGCGCGGTGTTTTTTAAACGCAGAGGCGCAGAGTGAGGGAGAGGTTCACAGAGAACCGCCTTGGAATGCCCGCACGGATCGGTGCTGGAAAATCCTTCCATTGCGGAACTCTCAAATCCCCTCTGCACCTCTGCGTTTTGCAAGATGCGGTGTCATTTCCAACGGTATCGTTCCGGCATATTCATTCATCCGTATCCCTCTGCGTATTCCCACGCCTTGCGGAGGATTAAGATTGGAAAGTCGCCGCTCCGCGAAATATGTCGGTGTGATGATTCCCACGCGGCTCCAGAAGATTCTCGAAGTGAAGCGCGCGGAAGTGGCGAAGCTGCTCCCGCGGCTCGATCACCTCCGCAAGGCCGCACTGCTGCGCGATGATTTCCGCGGATTCGCCGCGGCGCTGGATCGCGGCCCGTCCACGCTCGGCGTGGTCGCCGAGGTGAAAAAGGCGAGCCCGAGTGCGGGAGTGATCGCGAAGGACTTTGATCCCGTCGCTATCGCGAAAGCGTATGAGGCTGCGGGCGCGGACTGCATCAGCGTGCTCACGGACGAGCAGTTTTTTCAGGGGAGCCTGGCGTTCCTCCCTCGCATCCGGGAGGCGGTTTCGCTGCCGTGTCTGCGGAAGGATTTCATGATCCATGAGGCGCAGATTTTCGAGGCGAGCGTCGCCGGGGCCGACTGCATCCTGCTCATCGTCGCCGCGCTGGAGCAGGGCGAACTGGAGAAGCTTTTTCACACCGCCGCAGATTTTCAGATGGATGTGCTCGTCGAGGTCCACACGCGCGAGGAACTGGATCGCGCGCTCGATCTCGGTGCGAAACTGATCGGCGTGAACAACCGCAACCTGCACACCTTCGAGGTGAACGTGGCGGCCACCGAGGAACTCAGCGAGGACGTGCCTGAGGATGTGCTGCTCGTGAGCGAGAGCGGGCTGAAGACGCGCGCCGACACGCAACGCGTGCTCGACTGCGGGGCGAATGCAATACTCGTCGGTGAGTCGCTCATGCGCGCCGGCATCGCGGGCATCCCGGCGCAGATGGCGGAGTTGCTCTCGATTGAGGCGCGGTCTGCGGAGTGATGCCATTTCTCCCAAAGAACGGGACGAATGGAGCGGGGCATTGAAAAGCAGGCTGCGGCTTTTGCCTAAAACCAGCGATGGGAACTCGCGCAAAGGCGCAAAGGCGCGAAGAAGAAGCAGATCCAAAAACAGCCATTCGGCTATCAGCCGGTGTTCAACTTGAGTTGGCGCGGAGTTTGCGGACGTCGTGCTGCCTGGCGCGTCATTCTTTGAAAAGAGCGGCACCCCACGCGCTCCGTCAAATTTTTCAAGCCATCGCCACACGCGTAGGTAGGGGCGCTCCACGCGGTGCTTCGCCCGCAGTGGGCTTTTTGGGGCTTGCCGAAGTCGGGAGAACGATACGCTCAGTCGCCGAGAGGCGTGCTGATGTGTGCGTTTGCCGGGGGCGTGAAGTCGAACGACGCCTCGACGGATTTTTGCATCTGGA
>BJFP01000686.1 GCA_014189875.1 Verrucomicrobiota bacterium
GCGTCGCTTTGCGGAAAGGAATGATGCCGGGATCGAGGCGGTGCACGAGTGCGCCGAGCGAGAGGAAGTCGAGTGCGCCGTCCTGGCGGATGTTGAGGCCGAATTTCATGGAGTGTGTTTTTTGGTTGTGGTGAAAGGGGCGCGAATTTCAGCAACCGGAGGGGTGTGTGGCAAGCAGTTCGGTGGTGGAAAATCCGCGTGCTCACACCGGCGGAGTTTATCGAAGGCGGCACGACCGGGCCGGCACGGGAAGTCTGAGCGGAATGGGTGGTGGAGCGACGCGTTCCACCGTGTTCCCCGCACGCCTGACCTCACTGATTGCGGCTACGCATCAACTTAAACTGCGCCAACCGCGGAGATGTAGAGGCGGACGGGAGTCCCGCAGAGGAAGATGCAAGAATGGCCTCCTGCGTTCCCGTTTCGCGGACAGGATTACCCACGTTACGATGTGCAGCGGGGATTGAGCTTGTCAGCGCGGCCCCGCGTGCCGTCTTTTCCCGCCCACAAAAACCCATGGCGTCCAACTACACCGAAGCCAGCATCAAGACCCTCAGCTCGCTCGAGCACATCCGCCTCCGCCCGGGCATGTATATCGGACGGCTCGGCAACGGGAACCACGCGGAGGACGGGATCTATGTGCTGATCAAGGAGACGATCGATAACTCGATCGATGAGTTCATGATGGGGCAGGGCAAAAAGATCGAGGTGGAGATCACCGAGCGCAGCGTGAAGGTGCGCGATTACGGGCGCGGGATTCCGCTCGGCAAGCTGGTGGACTGCGTCTCGATCATCAACACGGGGGCGAAATACGACAGCGAGACTTTCCAAAAGGCCGTCGGGCTCAATGGCGTCGGGCAGAAGGCGGTGAATGCGCTCTCGCTGAACTACCGCGCGCAGGCGATCCGCGAGGGCGAGACGAAGGTCGTGGATTTTGAAAAGGGGAAGCTCAAGTCGCAGTCGCGCGTGTCGAAGACCGACGAGCGGAACGGCACGCTCATCGAGTTCACGCCGGACGAGGCGCTCTTCGGCAAGGACTTCAAATTCCGCATGGAGTTCATCGAGGACATGCTGTGGAACTACGCCTTCCTCAACCGCGGCCTCACGCTCACGCTCAACGGCAAGCCCTTCAAATCCGCCAATGGCCTGAAGGACCTCCTCACCAAGGAACTCAGCGGCGAGCCGCTCTATCCCATCATCCATCTCGAGGGCGACGATATCGAAATCGCCGTCACGCACGGCAACCACTACGGCGAGGAATACTGGTCGTTCGTGAACGGCCAGCACACGACGATGGGCGGCACACATCTCGCCGCGTTCCGCGAGGCGTTCGTCGCGACCTTGCGCAATCATTTCAAAAAGGAGTTCGACGCCGCGGACGTGCGCCAGTCCATCGACGCCGCGATCGTCGTGCGCGTGCAGGAGCCTGTCTTCGAGTCGCAGACAAAGACGAAGCTCGGCTCCACCGAGGTCGGGCCGAAGGGGCCGACCATCAAGGAATTCGTCGGCAAGTTCGTGCAGCAGGCGCTCGACACCTACCTGCACAAAAACCGCGAGACCGCCGAGATCATCCGCAAGAAAATCGAGGAGAACGAGCACGAGCGGAAGGAACTCGCCGGCATCCGCAACATCGCCAAGGAACGCGCAAAGAAAGCCTCGCTGCACAACAAGAAGCTCCGCGATTGCCGCCT
>BJFP01000687.1 GCA_014189875.1 Verrucomicrobiota bacterium
GCTCCCGCTTCGTCGCGTGCGAGTAGGTGATTGAATCGCGAAGGAGATCTGCGGGCGGTGAGCGGGGAAAGAATCTGCACTTCGCGGGAGCTTGGTGACCGACGGGGATGCCGGCGCTCCTCGATCGCGGTGCTCTACTGCTGCGGCGCTCCCGAGGCTACGCGAGCGCGTCGAGGGCGGCGTGATCGATCGTCACGAGCCGCTTCTGCCGCGAGCCGAGCTTCGGGATGCACTGGATGAGCGCCTTCGTGTACGGGTGCTGCGGCTCGCGGAGGATCTTCGCGGTCTCGCCAGCCTCCACGATTTTTCCGCGGAACATCACCGCAACCTTGTCCGCGAAGTCCGAGATGATTCCGAAATTATGCGTGATGAGGATCACCGCCATGTCGAGCTTCCGACGCATGTCGCGGAACTGCTCCATGATTTGCGCCTGGATGGTCACGTCGAGTGCAGTCGTCGGCTCATCGGCGACGAGCACGTCCGGCCGGCATGAGAGCGCCATCGCGATCATCACGCGCTGCTGCATCCCACCGCTGAGCTGGTGCGGGTAGTCGTGCAGCCGCTTCGCGGGATCGGTGATGCCGACGAGATCGAGATTCTTGATGATCTCTGCGTCCATGTCCGTCACATCCGGTCGGTGCAGGCGGATCGCCTCGGCAATCTGATTGCGGATCGTGAAGACAGGATTCAGCGAAGTGCCCGGCTCCTGGAAAACGTAGGCGATACGCCCGCCGCGCAGCTTGCGGAGCTCGTCCGGCTTCATCTTCAGCACGTCGCGCCCGTCGAAAAGAATCTCGCCTGAAACATACTTTGCCGGCGGCTCCGGCAGCAGCCGCGTGAGCGCGAGACCCGTCACACTTTTTCCGCTCCCGCTCTCGCCGATGATCGCGAGCGTCTCGCCTTTTTCGAGCGTGAGGCTGATGCCCTTCACCGCCTCCACGACGCCGTTCTCGGTGTGGAAATGGATGGCCAGATTGCGGATGTCGAGCAGCGGCATGAGAGGTGGAAAAAGTCGCGCGCACTCTCCGCACACGGCCAGCGCGAAGCAAGCCGCGACTATCGCGCTGCGGCGAGCAGGCGCTCGAAACCGTCAACGCAGAGCTGCGACCACGTCTCCAGCGCTTCGCGTCGGGCGCGCAATTCGGCGACGGTGAGGAAGCCGGACTCGGTGATCACGCTCTCGCGCTTGCGTGCGGCGAGCGCTTCGAGGCGGAAAATGTGGACGACTCCGAGATGCACCTTGCCGACTTCGTTCGAGTCGTCATTCAGCAGTGCGACGACGTGGTTTGTGAATTTCGTCTCGATGAAAACTTCCTCCGCGACCTCGCGCTGCACGGCGACATTGTATGCCTCGCGATCGAGCGCGAAGAGCCCCTCGTCGCCGTCGTTCATGTGGCCGCCGATGCCGATACTGCCCTTCGCGACAAGCCGCTGCTCGCCCGCCTTTTTTCCCCGGACGTAATGGAAAATCGAGTCGCCGTGCACGAGCAGCACGTACGGGATGATCTGCTTCAGTTCCGGATTCTGCTCCGCCGGGCCGCGCGGCGTGAAGAAGTTGTTCTCGCGTGCGAGGAACGCGGGAAGGTAGCGGTCCACGTCGAAGCAGAGGCCCTGAAATGCGCCGAGCTGGTCAAAGAGGGAGCGGCGGACGACGAGGATGTTTTCTTCTTTCATCGCC
>BJFP01000688.1 GCA_014189875.1 Verrucomicrobiota bacterium
TTTCGACGGCGTAATGCACTGACTGAAAAATGGACTCCATGTCCCCGAGCCGCCGCAGCGGTATCTGCTGCTGAAGGCGCGCTACGATGGATTCGCTCAGCGCAGCCCGGGTGGATGGCGTGTCAAGGAAGCCGGGGGCGATGGCCACGAAACGGAGACCCATCGCGCCGAGTTCCTTGGCCCAGGTCCGCGTGAGGGCGTTTACGCCAGCCTTCGCGGCAGAATAGGCGGACTGACCCGGATTACCATTGGCCGAGATCGAACTGATGGAAATGACGAGGCCTTTCGTCCGCCGACTGATCATGCGGTCCACCACCTGGCCGGTGACGTAGAAAACCGAGTGCAGGTTCGCGGCGATCACCTGATGCCATGTTTCCACGGAGTGAATGCGGTCCTGGCGCGACAGCATGTTCACCAGCGGCGCACTGTGGATCATTCCAGCATTATTCACCAGCACGTCCGGCTCAAAACCGGCATCATACGTCGCTTGCAAGGCGCTCCGAACGGACTCCACATCGGTGACGTCACAGGGGACGACAAGCACTTTGTCAGGGAACTCGGCAGACAAGGCGGCACAAGCCTCGGCATCCCGCTCGAACACGGCTACGCGGGCGGCGGTCCCCGCGAGGCGATTCACCAGATGACGTCCAATGCCACGACCGCCCCCGGTGATCAAAACATGTGCTTCGTCAAGTTTCATGGGAGAAGATTGCGCGAACGCAGGGCCGCGCGCGCATCTCCGACCGTGCGCATCTCCGCTATTTCATCGCCCGTGAGTTGAATGTTGAAGACCGCCTCGATGCGCGAGATGAGCACCATGTGGTTCATGGAGTCCCATGCGGCAATCTGCTTCAGTTCCAAGACGTCGTTCACGCTTGTTTCTGGGATGGCGAACACTTCGGTGAAGACTTTTTCGAGGGTCATGGTGGCAGCGTAGGTTGGGCGGAAGGCACGATTCTGCAAGCCCGAACGGCGGCCAATACCGCCTCGGGGGGATTCAGCATCAGGAGATCCAAGATAGAAAGCACCGGTCCTTCGGCAAGGCTGTTGCGGACCTTCAATTCAGCCAAGCTGGGATCCAAAAAGCGAAGGGTGACACCCGCCGCGTCGAATTTCTCATTGTCATATAAGCCTTTCCCTCCCGGCAGATTAACATACAAGGAGGCCGCTTGGCGACGGCAGATGTCGAGAATTCGATCCTGCCCTTCCAGACCGTCCTTGGGGTAGACGCTCGATGTGGGTACGATGTCGGTTTCCAAACCGATGACTTTCGCGACACGATGGAGGCTGTCGTAGAGGAAAGCCGAGAGATTGCCAGACGCCCCCGCGATTAGGTCACCGAAGAACGGAACCATCTGACGTGCGAATGGCGCTCCGATGTATGCCTGCTGCACGTTTCGCAGCATCCGCGCTTTCCACCCATCATCCGGCATGATTTCGATTTCCCGGACCAAACGGTTCTGGCTCGCCCCAATCAGGGGCAGGGTTATCCAGAACGGTTGGCCATTCAAAGGGATGCGATTGCGGGCAATCCAGCCGCGATTGATGTAGTTCACATCATCGAGCAGTACGAGCCGGTCCACCGCCGCGATCAGTTGGAAGTAACCGATGTAGGGCAGAAAGTACGGCTGCATGATGGCCAAACGCATAAAAAGTATCGTGGCCTCGACTAACGAC
>BJFP01000689.1 GCA_014189875.1 Verrucomicrobiota bacterium
CCCAAGCTGAGAACCTTGGAACTTCGCCACCGGTCGCTATCCAGGGGTCGTCTCCGAACATCGTGTAGCTGGCGTAGAGTTTCGAGGCAGTCATGCTCGGTTTGTGGTTCTCGAAAAGGAAGTCATCAACGACTCCCCGGCAGGCCGCGCTTGCAGCTTCGAGCGTGGGGAACGCACCCAACATGTATCGCTCGTCTTCGTCCATGTAGTGAAAATTGTCGTCCACCAAGACCTTGAACGGCTTTTCGTCCAAAGCCACGCGGGCTACCGAATCAGGCTTTTCGGCGTCGAGTCGCCGCTCCCCGTCCCCGCGATTGCCGATGATGTCGTAGGGTTGGTGGTTCATTCCTTTGCCGGCCACCAGCCCGGCGTTGTTGTTGTTCTTGTCTTTCACGGACGCAGATTAGCCGAAGCGCCAAGCCTTGCCAGTGCGCTGAATGTAGATAGCCTGACTTCACAGTCATGTATCAATCCATCCTCTCCCAGTCCGGTTTCTCCATGGAACGCCTCGGCAATTTCTGCGCCGTCGCGGATGCCGGCTCCATCGTCGGCGCGGCCAAGGGCGACCCGGTCCGGCAGTCGCTCATCAGCCGGCAGATCCGCGAACTGGAATCCTTCTTCGGCGTGGAACTCATCCGCCGCCGCGGACGCGGTCTGGAACTGACCGAGGCGGGTCACGAACTCGCCGCTGTGGGACGCGAGAACTTCAAGGGGCTGGCGGATTACGCCGCGCGCTGCCGCGGTGCCGCGTGGACTGCCCGCATCGTTGCCTCCAACAGCGTCGCCACCTGGCTGGTGCTGCCGCGATTGAAGACACTGGAGAAATCGGCTGGCAGCGTCCGCTTTGAAATCCACCACGAACAGACCCGCGAGATGGCCACCGCGACCCGCGAGGGCATCTACGACATCGCATTCACCCGCAAAGACTCGCTCGGGCCGGGACTCAAGCACGCCGTCCTCGGCGAGATCGGACATTCACTGCTCGTGCCGAAGGGCCTCATGCGTGCAGAGCCCAAGAACGCCGCGGCGATCCTCGGCGCCGTCCCGATGGCCCTCCCCGTGGGCGGCAAGATGCGGGAGAGCATCGAGCGAATGGCGGAGAAAGCCGGTGCCCGCATGAACGTCACCGTCGGCTGCTCCTCCTACTTGCAGGCCGCTCAAGTGCTGCAAGCCGGCATGTGCGCGGCAGTCCTTCCGGACACCGCTCTGGCCGCGCTCAAGACCACGCAGTTTCACCGACTGCCTCTGACCGACCGTTTCACACTGTGCCTCGCCTGGAGCGCGCGCAACGCCGACACACGTCCGGCGCTGGCCGGCTTGATTCAGCAGATGAAGCAGAGGATGGCGTTTGGGGTGTGAGCGCCTTGGATGAATCGCTTCCCAACGAGCGAAAAACTGACGCAGTTGATTCGGTTCGCTGTGAAAATCCGCTGACGGTCCACAAGAACGATCGTATGGCCTTGGTTGTGATGAATGCCTCAGAAGAACTCGAACGGGCCAAGGCCAGATTTCCTGGATGCACTTCATTCATGGAAGTGCCGGATGAAACCAAGCCGTTCGGATCATTCGCCGTCGCCACCAAGGATGGGGTGGCTTGGGCGTTTGATGAATCTCCTGATTCACCGCGTCCGATCACCGAGCAGGAACTGTCGAGCCGCGGAGCATTCACAG
>BJFP01000690.1 GCA_014189875.1 Verrucomicrobiota bacterium
CCCTCCTCACCAAGCATGTAGCTACTCACCTCTTTCGGGAAGGTGATGGTGATTTCTTTGTCTTCAATTGAGTCAGCAATTCTCCAGATCATTTTCATATGATCATAGAGATTAGTGGTACATGGACGAAACAGCGGAAAAAAATTTGGAATTCGCTGGGGAAGCAAGGGGAGCACGGCTTTTACGGTTTCGTTGGCGCGGCGCTTTTCGCTCCGATGCAAATCAAGTGCCTGATGCCGCGCACGAACATCCTGCCCTGCGCTAAGGCCGGACTGGCGAAGACCTTTTCGCCGATGGGTGAGCGGGCGAGTTCCTTGAATTCGCGCGCGGCCTCGACTGCGATGAGCGTGCCTTTGTTGGTGATGAGCATCAGCCGGTTGCCGGCGATGCTGGGCGAGGCGTTGCACGGTTCGTCGAAATCGTAATCCCACTGTTCGCCGCCGTTCTTCGCGTCGTAGTAGGTTAACATGCCGGCGGAGTTGAGGACGAAGATCAGTTCGCCGTTGCTCACGGAGTGGTCACGTCGGGGATGCCGTCCTCGGCCATCCAGCCGAGATGCGTTTTCGTCACATCGCCCTGACCGTCGTGCCATCTCCCAAAGGCAATCACAGGCTCCGAAAATCGCCGCCATGGTTTCGCGGATGCGCAGCTTGTTTCCGTGCATTCCATGTCCCCGCACAAATCCACCGCCACACTTTCCCATGCAATTCCATCACCCGCTTTTCACCGCACTCGCTCTCGCAACTTCACTCACCGGTTCCGCATTTGCCGGCACCGGCGTCGGCGCAAAGCCGCTCGACGGGGCGGAGGTGATCCTCGATGGCACGCGCGCCATGCTCGATGAAAAGTGGATCTATTAGGAAGGGCCGGGCTTCAAGTCGGCGATGCCGATCAAATGGAAGATCGTGGAGGACCCGGTGGACAAGGACAAGGGCACGACTGTGATGACGGACGACCGCGCGGCGGATGGCGGAAAGTTCGGCGCGGCGGACATCGTGACGAAGAAGCAGTACCGCGACTTCCGGCTGCACATCGAATTCTGGATCGCGAAGGAGCGCGGGAACAGCGGCGTCTATTTGCAGAACCGCTACGAGATCCAGGTGCTCGACGGCGACAAGACGAAGCACGGCATGGGCGCGGTGATCAATCAGACGGAGTCGCCTTACCACGCTTACAACGGCACGGGGAAATGGAACGCGTATGACATCACGTTCCGCGCGGCGCGGTTCAAGGACGGGAAGATGGTGGAGAAGCCGGTGGTCTCGATGTTCTTCAATGGCAAGAAGGTCCACACGAATGTGCAGATCAACCAAGTGTGGGGCGGGCCGAATTCGGGCCTCGACGGTGGCAACGACGGCGGCAAGGGAATCACGGACACGCCCGGCGGCCTCAAGCTCCAGTGCGAAGGACACGACGTGCGCTATCGCAATGCGTGGATCAAGGAACTCGATCTGACGAAGCCGGACACGGATTTCAGCGAGTAGGGGGCCCGCGCAGCGTCAGAAACTGCGGAGTGGCGGGGGTTTTTGCCCCCCAGGCGATAGCCTCGGGTCGGGAAGCGCACGGGCACAGGGAATGCTAAATCCTCGCAGAATGATGCTGTGGTCCGCGAAAATAATGGCGCGTCCCTCGCACCCACGACGGGGACGCGGGGGATTCAGCCTTGTCGAG
>BJFP01000691.1 GCA_014189875.1 Verrucomicrobiota bacterium
TTCTGCTCCATCCCACGACCGAAGCCATTGCCATATTCACCCCGCACGTTCAGGTGGGTTTTACAATCGTCTGTTGGAGCGAAGGCGACGCTGAAGGCCCACACGCCTCCCTCGCAGGGACGAAGCGCGGAATTGCGACCTCCCACGCATGGGAATGGCTCCTGACGGTCACCAAAGATCCTGCGTGGTGGAACGCAAAGGTAAGGCACCTCCGCCCCGACGACAAATGGAGCGGTCCTTGGGCCTATAACGAGCTGCTCTACCTGTCGCGGGAGGAATACGTGCGCCTCGCAATTCTAGGAGAAGCAGAATGAGCCTGTTGTTTCTCACAGCCTGCGAAGCCCGCACACTCGATGCGGCACTGGACCTTGACCAAGCCGCGCGCATCGCGACAGAGGAGCATCTGAAATGGCTGACAGCACGAAGCGAGGCTGCGCTTCCCGTGGTAGCGGGCCAGCGACCGTACCAACACGCACGCCCCCGGAGGAGTGTCGCGATGGATAACGGATCATTCCGACTTTCCCAAATCCACCAATCTCCGAACCACATGCAAACCTGACCCATGAACATCCAAAAAAAGGAGGCGCTGCCCCGTGCAAGGATAGCAGCGCCCCTGAGAACTAACACGTTCCACTTACTGCCACCAAGGCCGAGCGTCAACCGGAAACCAGTCCGGCCCGGAAGTCCGAAACCAGCGCCCGAGACCGCACCGCCGCTGCCTGTACCCTCCCCGGCAATAAAAACGCGAGGGCCAGAAACCGTTGGATCGAAAAACGGCAGTTCCTTCCAACCTCTCGCGGTCGAATTGGACTTCGGCAATTTCCATTACCGGCAGTTCACCCGACAAAATAATCTGGCGATCTACGAGCAGATGAAGCGTGGGAAGGTGTATTCATACGAAGTAATCCGAATTCGCCGGAGGCGAGCGGTCGAGATCAAGGGCAGCGTGTATCCCGAGCGGGAAGTGTATCCACGTTCAGAGGACTGGGGCGCGGACGGATTCACTTGCTGCACCTTGACTGAGGCGCACGCGCGACTGCACCGCCTCCAGAAAGAAGAAGTCTCGGCGGTCTGATCAGCCTCACGGCAAAAGCCTCAAACTGGCCACCGGGAAAGGAACCCATGAAGTCTCGTGATCCGGCCGATGCCCTCAATTCTGCGGCCAAAAGCACCCACAAGACGGGATTGCCTGAAAAAGCACCCACAAGACATGCCCAAAAAGCACCCACAAGACGTGAAGGAAAAGCACCTACATATTATTGTACCAGCCTGCTTCTTGGCGTGGTTGGTGTGGTGGAGTTGAGAGATTTATTACTCACCCATCACCAGCACGAATGGACAGGCGCTCGAATGTTCGGACTACTGCTCTTGTTGAGCCTGATATGCAAACATGGCACCCAGCCATTCCCGTTACCCGCGGACCTTGCTGACCAGTACGTGACGCCCATCAAGCGACGGAAGAGCCCCGATACGATCCAAGAACCTCTCGCTGTACTTTGCCGTATCGGCATCATCGAAAAGGATTCGGATGCGGTTGTCTCCTACGTCACGGTCTCCGCAAAATACCGTCTTTCCGCACGCTACACTGGAAGGATTCAGAAATTCGACGTCGCACTCCCGCCGAAAATGAGCAGCAAGCTGGAGCAGGCAGAACCGCGCCGTGAAAGCC
>BJFP01000692.1 GCA_014189875.1 Verrucomicrobiota bacterium
ACTTCGGAGCCGGTGCCGCAGGCAATGCGTTCCGCATCGCAGGAAGCAGCAGCTTCTCGGGAAATCTCCAAATCTGGAACTGGACCGGAAGCGTTTACAGTCCGTCTGGCACGGATACCGGCACGATTGGTGATGGACAGGATCGCCTCCTGTTCACAGCGGCGAGCGGATTCAACTCCACGCAACTCTCGAACATCTCGTTCTTCTCGGACAACGGTAACACTCGGGTTGGGTTCGGTCCTGCTGCTGAGATCGGCTTCAGCGGCGGCGGCTTCGAGATCGTCCCCGTGCCGGAGCCTGCGACGATCGCGCTCATCGGCACCATCGCACTGTGCGCCCTCATCGGCTACCGCGAGCGCCGCCGCTTCACCGGCTTCGGCAAGCGCACGGCAGCACGCAAGTAGGTTTTTGCCAAACGAAGCCAATTCACCATCCGGCAAGCATCCTTCTCGCGAGCCAGCCGGCGGGTGTGACGCCTTCTGCGCAGGCAAACGTAAGAAAAATGCGGTGCACGCAGAAGTTGAGGATCTGTTCCGTGGCCGCGATCAGTCCGCGGGCGAAGCGGGCCAATTCGCCGACTCCACTCTCGACGGCCATGGCAGTCCAGTTGGTCAGGCATTTGTCGGCGCTCCTCCGGTAGGTGTAGGTCCAGACGGCCTTGAAGGCGTCCTTGAGCAGATAGACAATGGACAGGTCGCGGTTGGCGGCCAGCAGCAGCTTGAGTTCGCGGCGTCCGTCGGTGCTGAGGTTTTCGGGGTTGCGCAGCAGGTTGTAGCGCTGGCCTTTGAGCAAGGCGCGGCCCTCGGCGTCGGTCTGTGCCTGGGGAACGCACGCGCCGCGCGTACCGTATTCCGCGCCCCCGCGGGATACATGCCGCGAACCAAGGCGCTCCGAATGCGCTGTGGACGCCCGAAGTGTCACGCGGGGCGCACGGCACGGCACGCGGGCCCCGTGTGCTCCCTATGCACGCCGCCCGGCTTTCCATGCGTCTCGTCAATTGTGAAGTATGGTATGAGGCGGTTAGAGCGAATGCCGCGCCTTCATGCAGCGCGCGTGGTTGCCGGGCATTCCCGTGTTGCCCCTTTCGCGGTTCCCTGCAAGGTTCGCGCCCATCGTTTTCCTTTCCCTCAATTCCATCACTCCCCAAACCCGTTTCCGGCGAGCACGGAGATCCCGGACGTGATTTCCCCGCAATCCGTCATGTCTCCCAAGCAACGCTACTGGCTCGCCGTCGCACTCATCGTGCTCACGCTCGGCCTGCTCTATCCCGGCCTCACTCAGAACGCGCTCACGATCCGCGGTGTCCTCGACATCGAGGGCGTCGGTGCCTTTGCCGACAAACTCAGTGCCGCGCAGATCCCGCCCGAGCGACTCGCGCAGGTGCGCGGATTTCTGAACCCCGCGAAATTTGGGAAATTCACGGACGAGGAGTTGAGCACCTTCATCGGTCGCCTCGCGGGCGGCATCGTGCGTGGAAAAATTGACGGCGCGAGCAGGGCTCCGGGGCGCGACGACACCGTGTATGTCCAAACGCAGACCATCGTCGTGACCATCCGGTATCTTTATGAAAATGGCGGGTACCTCGCGGCCACGCTGCTGCTGCTGTTCAGCGTGTGCGTGCCGATTGGAAAAGTGCTCGTCTTCTTTTTGGCGATCCACGCGCACGACC
>BJFP01000693.1 GCA_014189875.1 Verrucomicrobiota bacterium
AGGGCACGTTCGAGTTCACGACGGGAAAATGGAACGAACTCATCTTCGGCAAAGTCGGCGGCCCCGGCCTCGCGCCGCTGGCCGTGCCGCGCGAATTCTGGACGTGGCCCGGCTCGCCGCGCGATCCGGGCGTGGGCGATCCGCTCGTGACCTTCCGCTACGATCAGGCGTTTGAGTTCGTGGACGCGATCCGCTCACAGCGCCCGTGCGTGCCGAGCTTCGTCGAGGGCGCAGAGGTGATCCGGGTGATGGACGCGGCGCTGGAGTCGGCGGCAAGCGGGGCTTGGGTGAGCCTTGTTTAACCACAGAGGTTCACAGAGGAAACACAGAGGCGCACAGAGCTGGATGAAACACGAGGAGCACGCTGAAAACTCTGTCAACCTCTGTGGTTCCTCCGTGTGCATCTGTGGCTTAAGGAGCCGCCCATGCAACTGAACGATCTCTCGCATCGGATCATCGGCTGCGCGATGAAAGTCCACACCGCCCTCGGTTCCGGCCTGCTCGAATCCGCTTACGAGGAATGTCTCGCGTATGAATTCAGCAAGAGCGGGCTTCATTTTGAAAAACAGAAGCCCATGCCGCTCATCTATCAGAGCGTGAAGCTCGATTGTGGTTACCGTGTGGATTTGCTCGTCGAGAATCAGGTGGTGATCGAGGTGAAATCGGTCGAGGCGCTGACCGGGGTGCATACCGCGCAAGTTCTCACTTACCTCAAGCTTTCCGGGTGCAAACTCGGGCTGCTGATCCACTTCCATCTTGCGCACCTGCGCAATGGCGTCAAAAGACTCATCCTATGAAAACAGCAGTCATCACAGGCGCCGGCAGCGGCGTGGGTCGTGCAACGGCGGTCGCGCTTGCGTCGCAGGGATGGAATGTCGCGATCCTTGGGCGTCGCGAGAACGCGCTGCTGGAGACGGCGGGCATCGCGGGCGAGCACGGCGGCAAGGTGCTCGTGTGCCCTTGCGATATCGGCGACGAGGCGGCGGTGGCGGCGATGGGGAAACGTGTGTTCGCGGAGATTGGCGAGGTGGAGGTGCTCGTGAATGCGGCGGGGACGAATGCGCCGAAGCGCGCGCTGGAGGTGCTGTCGTCCGCGGATTTCCACGACATGATGAATGCGAATCTCCACGGCGCTTATTACTGTGTGCAGGCGTTCCTGCCGGGGATGCGTGCGCGCGGCAGTGGCACGATCGTGAATGTGATTTCCGACGCGGGGAAGGCGGCATCGCCGAAGGCCGGGCCGGCGTATGTGATGTCGAAGTTCGGCCTCTCGGGGCTCACGCAGAGCATCAATGCCGAGGAGCGCGGGCGCGGCGTGCGTGCGATCGGAATTTTTCCCGGTGACATCGACACGCCGTTGCTGAAGAAGCGCCCCGTAGTGCCGGATGCGGACGCGCTCGCGAAGATGATGCGCGCGGAGGATGTCGCGGACTGCATCGTGTTTTCGATCAACATGCCTGCGCATGTGATCATCGAAGAGATGATCGTGCGCCCTCGCTGAGGGCTATGGCTCCGCGCGGCGCTCGCGGAAAAATGCGCGAAGCATCTCCGCGCACTCCCGCTCGCGCACTCCGGGCGTGACATCGCACTGGTGGTTCAGCTTCGGGTGCCGGAGGAGATCCACGACTCCGCCAGCGCCGCCGTCTTTCGGCGAAGCGCAGCCGAA
>BJFP01000694.1 GCA_014189875.1 Verrucomicrobiota bacterium
GGCAAGGCGGGGGCAGCCTCGACTTCCGCGACGGCCAGCAGATCGCGCAGTTGAAACGGCTGTGGGAGAGTCTGGAGCTGGAGATCGTCCGCGTGCTCGAATCCACGAACCGCCTGCGCGAAAGCGCCGAGTATGAGCTGGCGCAGTTGGTGGAGAAACAGCCGGGCCTGCTCGATGCCGTGGCGGCGAGGCGGATCGCGGCGATCGATGCGGAACTGGCGGGACTGAAGACCGAAGCCGCACGGCTGGCCGCGGAGATCGGGGAGCTGACGGGCGACGGCGGTGCGGGGATTGTGTGAAGCGAGCAGAGAAATCGGGCTGGTTTTTCCTCCAAACCTCCAGACAATTTCCCGCATGAGCCTGATCCTCCCCACCAGCGACATGTCCCCCTTCACGCGCCGTGACGTCTCCCGGCGCGATGTCCTCCGCGCACTCGGCGCGACAGCCATTGGCACTGCACTCGGCGGTTTTTCAAAGGTGCACGCGGCGGCGGCGAAGGATTCGCTGGCGATGCAATTTTACAAGAGCCTCACCGAGGAGCAGCACAAGGCGATTTGCCTGCCGGTGGATCATCCGAAGCGGGCCTTCGTGAGCAACTGGTGGTACATCTGCCCGGAGCAGCGGCTGCACACTTTCTACTCGAAGGATCAGCAGGATCTCGTGAAGCAGATTTTCGAGTCGCTGCATTCGCCGGAGTATCGCGAGAAGATGGACTGGCAGGTGCAGAAGGACCTCATGGGCGACATCAAGAACACGCCCTCGGTCGGGTTCTTCGGCACGCCGGCGGACAAGGACTTCGAGTTCATCTACACGGGGCACCACGTCACGCGGCGCTGCCATGCGAGTTCGGAGAAAGGGCTCGGCTTCGGCGGCAGGCCGATTTTCTACGGGAACTTCGCGAAGGCGTTCCGCGAGACGAAGGATCACGAGGGGAATCCGTTCTGGTATCAGGGGCTGCTCTTCAACGAATTCTACAGCGCGCTCGACGGCAAGCAGCAGGAGAAAGTGCTCGTCGCCCGCGAGCCGCGCGGTGAGAAGCCGGCGGAAGTCATCGCGAAGCGCAAGACGGATCTCCCCGGCCTCTGCGGCGCGGACCTGAGCAAGGACCAGCAGGCAAAGCTGCACGACACAATGCGCCGGATGCTCGCGTGCTTCCGCCCCGACGACGTGGCGGCGACGATGAAGACGATCGAGGACGCAAAGCTGGTCGAGAAGCTCTTCATCTCGTGCTACGGCGGCGCCTACGACATCGGCAGCGACAAGGTGTGGGACACCTGGCAGATCGAAGGCCCGGACATGGTGTGGTATTTCCGCGGTGTGCCGCACATCCACGCCTATTTCCACCTGCCGGTGTAAAAATGGCATCAACGATCCATCTCATGAAGTTCGCCGTAATGATCATTATCACTTCATGCCTCAGTGCATCCGTCGTGCTTGCCGGCAAATGCGATCCGAAGGCCGACAAATGCTCCGCCTGCACCAAGTGCTCGAAGTGCGCCCCCTGCTCGACCGCCGGTGGCCAAGCCTGCTCCGTCAAGCGCGACGAACTCGCCCGTCACCTCCCGTTCTGGAAGCGCCTCCTGCTCCGGTGACGCGTTCGGAGCGCCCTAACAAATCGGGTCTTGATATGTCGGCCTTCACCCTTCGGGGCTTGTCCTCGGCG
>BJFP01000695.1 GCA_014189875.1 Verrucomicrobiota bacterium
CAGTGCCCATCTTTTCCTGGTCGGCCTTGGAGTTCGGCTCGATCGACATCGAGATAACGGGCTCGGGAAAGGACGGCGGCTCCAGACGGATGTCGAAGTCTTCGTCACACAGCGTATCGCCAGTGATGACGTCTTTAACGCCAACGACGGCACAGATGTCACCCGAATAGGCCATGTCGATTTCCTCGCGCTCGATCGCACGCATCAGAACGAGGCGGGAAACGCGCTCGGTGCGACGGGTGCGCGGATTGTACAAGGGCATTCCCCGTGGGAGCGTGCCGGTGTAGACGCGGAAAAAGACGAGGCGACCCACGAACGGGTCGTTCCAAAGCTTGAAGGCGAGTCCGGCGAGTTTGGCCTTGTCGTTGACGACGGCCTCGACGGCTTTTCCGTCGGTGTCCAAGCCTTGCATCGGCGGAACGTCGATCGGGCTCGGCAGGAAGTTAACGACGCAATCAAGCAGGCGCTGAACACCTTTTTTCTTGTAGGCTGAACCGGGAATAACGCCGGTAAACTGAAGGGAGATGGTCGCCTTGCGGACGCCAAGCAACAGCTCAGGAACGGAAATTTCCTGACCGTTGAGATATTTTTCGGCGATCACATCGTCGAAATCGCAGACGGCCTCGATGAGCTTGTCGCGGTATTCCTTCGCCTGCGCGACCAAGTTGTCGGGAATCGGCATCGTGACCGGATTCAAACCGAGCAAATCATCCGGATTTTCATCGAATGAGTAGGCGACGTTTTGGACGAGATCGATGAGGCCCGTGAAATTCTCTTCCTTGCCGATGGGCAAGAAGATCGGGTGGGCATTCGCTTTCAGCTTCTCGCGCATCTCGGAGACGGCACGGAAAAAATCGGCTCCCGTACGGTCCATCTTATTGATGAAAGCGACGCGCGGAACTTTGTATTTGTTTGCCTGCCGCCAGACAGTCTCGGACTGCGGTTGAACGCCGGCGACGGCGCAGAACACAGCGACCGCACCATCCAAGACGCGGAGTGAGCGCTCGACCTCGGCCGTGAAGTCCACGTGGCCAGGAGTGTCGATGATATTAATGCGCTGCTTGATTCCCTGCCACGGGCCCCACGAGGCGTTCCATGCACAGGAAATGGCGGCAGCCGTGATGGTGATGCCACGTTCGCGCTCCTGCTCCATCCAATCGGTAACCGTATTGCCCTCATGGACATCGCCCATTTTATGGACAGCACCGGAGTAAAAGAGAATGCGCTCGGTCGTAGTGGTTTTTCCGGCGTCAATGTGCGCGGCGATACCGATGTTGCGGGTCCATTCCAAGGGAAACGGACGGTCCTTCGAATTAACGGAGGAAACATGGGCCTTGTCGGTGACGACAAGAATGGCAGGTGCGGCTGAAACAGACATGAGAAGAGGGCTGATTGACTGACCTTACCAGCGGAGATGGGCGAAGGCGCGATTGGCCTGGGCCATCTTATGAGTATCTTCCTTTTTCTTCACGACGCCACCAGTGTTATTGTAGGCATCAACGATCTCGGCCGCGAGCGCATCCTTCATCGTCACGCCCTTGCGACCGTGGGCGGCGGCGACAATCCAGCGAAGTGCGAGAGATTCCTGACGTTCAAACGAAATTTCGATTGGCACCTGATAGGTCGCACCACCGACGCGGCGGCTCTTCACCTCAAGGCGG
>BJFP01000696.1 GCA_014189875.1 Verrucomicrobiota bacterium
CGATGAGAAGTGGATGAGCAGCGCGGGCGGGCCTGCGGGCAGAAAGTCCCCGGCACGGATTGGGCGATGGAAGGAAAAGGTGTCAGCCCGCGGCGAGCGCGGCGTGGAGGATCTCCACGGGATGCAGGGCCGTGCGGCCGGTGCCGTCGTGGATCTGGTGCCGGCAGCTCGTTCCCGGCGCGGCGAGGAGCGTGTCGGCCGCGGCGGCGCGGACGGCGGGAAACAGGACAAGCTCGCCGATCCGCATCGAGACGTCGAAGTGCTCGCGCTCGTAGCCGAACGATCCGGCCATGCCGCAGCAGCCGCTGGGAATGATCTCGACGGCGTAGTTGCGCGGCAGACGGAGGATCGCGGCCGAGCACTCGACCGAGGCCAGCGCCTTCTGGTGGCAGTGGCCGTGGAGGAGGATGCGACGGGCGGCCGTGGTGAACGCGTCGGGACCGATCCGGCCCCGCTCCGCCTCGCGGGCGAGGAACTCGTCGACGAGCAGCGTCCGACCGGCGAGCCGGCGGGCGGCGGCCACCAGCGGCCGGGACGTCAAGGATTATGCCTGTCCTTCTGTCGTTCGCGCCAGCGGCTCCAGCAGTTGCTTGACGATCCAGACGGCTGACAAAAAGGTGCCGGCCACCAAATCTGGAGATCTTGAAATCGGGGACGCGAGCGGATTCCGCGGGTGAACGAGTGCTGCACCACTGGACGACATTGAAATCCGCTCCCGTCCCCGATTGTGCTCCCCGGTGTCTGGCCGCCGACGTCTGACCTGCCGATTGGTCCGCATGCCGGGCACTCAGGCCCATTCCGGGTATTTACAGAAGAGACGTTCCCCCAACGAGCAGAGCTGCCCCGAACGCGTGGCGTCACTCGGGCTTCTTTTCCGCCTCGGCCTTCTCGCGGGCCTTGCGCTCCGCGATCTCGGCGTCCATCTTTTGGCGAAACTCCCCCGTTGTCCGGGACCACGAATCCCAACGAGCGATGTCCGCCTTCGCCTGCTCATACGACTCGCCGTGATCTTCGAGCCATTTCACCAGTTCGTGGAACCCTGCCCGCTGCTCGGGGGTGTAGTACTTCAGGCGACGCTCCTGGTCGACGACGATGTGAATGAGCCGCTGAATCTCACTTTCGTCATACCTCCTGAAGTTTGCCCCAGCCTCCAGCATCATCAGCGCGAGTTTATACTGCCCTCCCCAGCTCACGGCCTGCATGACAGGTGTCCCGCCGTTCGAAAGCGCATTCATGTCGGCTCCCAAGTCAATAAGCCGGCGAATTTTTGCCGCCCTGTCACGACTGCCGAAGGTGAACACTGCAAACAACGGCGTCTGAGAAAAGCCCAACAGTCCGGTATGCCGAATGTTTGGGTCCCCGCCATTGTCAAACACCGCCTCAAAGTAGCCAGGAGGCGATGTCTTGCAGGCCATGATTGTCACCGAGTCTCCTCGGCTGATGTGCTGCCTGGTGTTGAACTCCCCTTCGACGATCACGTTGGGGTTCGCGCCGTGTTCGAGCAGCCACTTGAACCGTGGCAGGTGGTTGTCCGGAAACGCCCACAAGAGCGGCGTCATGTTGCCCTTGCCCCGGGCATTGACGTCTGCGCCCGCCTGGACGAGACGCTCCATCTCCGCGAGGTCGTTCGCTTCGATGGCGCGGCACAGCGCGATC
>BJFP01000697.1 GCA_014189875.1 Verrucomicrobiota bacterium
GGGTTCGTCACGCGGGGAATTCCCATTTGAGTGCTTTGCCGCTGCCGACCGTGTAGAACGCGTCCGCCGCCTCGTTAACAGCCAGGCCGCAGGTGGGGATGGTGGCGGGGGTCTCTTTGCGAGGGCACTATCAGTCTGGCACTCTGTCTCCAGTTCGAAGCAAAAGGTATGTGGATGGCTCAGGGCGCAGCATGCGCTTCCAACACTGACAGCAGATGCCGCAAGTCAGTCGTGAATTTGTCTTCCGGGTAGAGCCAGTGTTGGTCATGCACCCTCGGTCCCACACCGGAGAATAGGCGGACGGCGCGGTTGCCAGCGAGTTCGGCCATGTCCCGAAATACGACGTCCCAGCCCGGGTCCAGATTGAGGTGCGCTTGTTCCAAGATGACCACCAACTTGCCCCGGGCAAGCATCGGAAGGTGCATACCCTGGCCTTGCGCGCCAATGACGCACCAGCAACGGCTCAGTCTGCGAATTTGATCCTCCAACGAAAGGTCGGACAACCGGATCACCTCGACGTCCCCCAGGATCTTTCGGGCGGCAAGCACCAGCGCTTCCTCATTGTCGAGGTGACGATCCGGGGCGTCGCGCCTCGATATCCAAAGAGCGGTCGGCCGTGCCGCTGTTTCGGCGGGGGGAACCTGCCACCCGGCCTGCTCGATGTACCGTTGCATTTCCGCCGCCATCGCCTGGAACGATGCAGGGTCGCCGAACTGCGTGTTGCCACCCAACAGCGGCACGAGCAGCAACTCCTCCACCCTCAGCGTGCCGGGTGTTCCCTCCACCAAACACGATTCCGCAACGCCCAGCAGTTTCAGATAGCCCGCCTGCCATCGCCGATGCCCGGGGGCGACGAGAATCCTGGCCGGGAGTCGCGCCAGCACTTGCCGTGCGGAGAAATACCGCTGCAAGTGGTCCACAGCGAAATGGGCGCGGTTTTCGTGATTAATACCGGTCAGATGGATTAGCGCGCCGCCCGCCTTTCCTGCCAGCCAGCGGATGGGCCGCCGCACTTTCCGAGGATTCTGGCTCCAAAGGCTGGCACAGACATTGAGCCAGCTTCCATCGGGCAGAAACACGTAACCCTGGTCCCCACTCACGAGCACGTTGTTCAACCGAAGCGACGTGATTTCCGAAAAGTGAACACGAGACTTTGCGTAGGCAGCGCCGTAAAATGCCGCTTCCAACGGGTGGAGAAGCTCCGCGTTGCCGGACTTCTGCACACAGACTTTCCCTCCGGCAGGGAGCAGGCCCTGATCGGTCACTGCGTTGAGTGGCGGCAGCAACGCGGGGGGAAGCGTTGAAAAGAAATCGTGTATCAGCCGGGAGATCGGATGGGGTTTCATTCGGACTTTCTTCGATTGGCTTCCGGCTCGTACGGGCCGCAAGTTGAAACTTTGTTAGCGGCATGGCCAGAGTGCATTTGTCACACCTTGATGCGTGACGCGCAGGAGCCGGCCCTTCAGCGGCAAAAATCTTGCTCCATTCGTTGTTTGCGGCTTTGCAAAGCGCCAGACTCCGCCACTGTCCCGTCGTCCGATGCGTTTGTTACCAAGCCCGGATGTCTGTCTGTCTGCTAGGAAATTGCTTTCGCGCCCGCCGCACCGGAAACGGTCAGAACGCGGACTGGCGTCAGGGTGTGAGGGGGTTTGGTC
>BJFP01000698.1 GCA_014189875.1 Verrucomicrobiota bacterium
GCAAGACGGATACAAACGCCACTTCGGAAAGCTCAAGGAGTCGCGCATCGCAGTCCCACCCCTCGCCACGCAGCAAGCCATCGTTGCCGAGATCGAATCCGAGCAAGCGCTGGTCGCCGCCAACCGCGAACTGATCACCCGCTTCGAGCAAAAGATCCAAGCCACCCTCGCCCGCATTTGGGGGGAAGAGAAGGGGGAAGGATGAAGTGAAAACACAGACACCGACGGAGCGGCAGGGACAGTTCCTTGCCTACATCTTTCAATACAGCCTTGTGAATGGTTGCGCCCCGGCGGAGGCGGACATGCAACGGTATTTCCAAATCACGCCGCCGAGCGTGCATTCCATGGTGCTCACCCTCGAACGGCGCGGCTTCATCCAGCGCGTCCCCGGTCAGGCCCGCAGCATCACCCTGATGGTTCCACCGGAATCCCTGCCGCCCTTGAAACGTATCTCGCGCTGAAGCTTCATCATTTTACCGCCATGGCCTTCACCGCCCTCGAAATCGCCGAGCACACGCTCACCCTTGAGCAGCACTTCTGGGCGCACCGCCGCCCGCCCCTGCAATTACGCGACCAGGTCCGCGAGGGCCAGCGCTTCTCCGACCAAGCCATCGAGCTTTTCATCGTGCGCCCTGCTTTCAATCGTCCCGGCGAACACGTCGAGGAATCCATCGCCAAGGTGACGTATGTCCGCAGTAAGGATGTCTGGCACCTCTTCTGGAAACGCGCCGATGGCAAATGGCACCGCTACCCGCCCCAACCAGAATCCAAATCTCTCGCTGCGGCCCTCCGCATCATCCACGAAGACGCCAACGCCTGTTTCTTCGGCTGAGTTCGCCGCCTCCTCGAAGAGAGCAATACCCCTGACGACCGCGACTATTCCGAAGACGCCGACCAAATCCGCGAAGTCCTCATCCACGCCCACTACCTCTCGCAAAAAGACATCGAAATCTGCGTCGCGTTAGACATTGCCAATGAATTCGACATCCACCCTAATTTCCACGGCATCCAGTCCCTCCACCAGACCCTGCGCGCCACCTACACAGAGCCCGAGCCTGCCCCCGCGGCGTGAAGGACTTCGTCACCCTGCCAGCCTCCGAGGGAGGGACTGATTATCCGCAGTTCTCCCCGTTCTCGACGATCCGGCTCCCGCCTGCGAAGGAGCGGGCATGTGCAATCACTACCGGAAGGACCAGAAGGTCATCGAGTGGGCCGTGAGGCGGGGAGAGACGGGGAGACTTGGGGAGTGGGAGACGAGAGCGAGCGCACGCTGGTGGCGATCCGCTGGGGCGTGTGGCCGTTCTACGCGAAATCGAAACCGCAGTTCCTCACGAACGCGCCAACGACGGGAAAGCCCGTAGCGACGGCCTGCTCACCGAGCCGACATGGAAGCAGCCCGCGGGGACCAGGTCCCCGTGCCATCGGGCAGCAGCCTCACCGCTTCGGAATGGTGAGCGGACGCCGGGTGCCCATCTCCTCGATCACGACTTGCTCGGGGCGGAGTTCGAGCACCTTGAACTTTTTTCCTACATGCCCCGGCAGTTCGATGACCTCGTCCGCGTGGATCATTTTCCTCGCACCATCCGCCCCGATGATCACCGCGTGGGTCGCGCTGCTCCGCGAAGGCAGGTCGCGGATGAGGACCACCGATTCCT
>BJFP01000699.1 GCA_014189875.1 Verrucomicrobiota bacterium
GACGGGCCGGAGCATCCGCGCTTCCGTGCTCACATAGGATGCAGGGTCCAGGCCGACGGTGCGGAATGCCACCTCCACCACATCGCGCACCGTATGTAGCTTCCCGGTCGCGAAGACAAAGTCCTCCGCGGTGCTGTGGTTCAGCGCCATCCACATGCCGCGCACGTAGTCCGGCGCGTAGCCCCAGTCGCGACTGGCGGACATGTCACCGAGCGGCAGGCGATCCTGCAGCCCGCGTTTGATGGCCACGGCCGCACGGCAGATTTTCCGCGTCACGAAATTCTCGCCGCGCCGCGGGGACTCGTGGTTGTACATGATGCCGTTGCACGCAAAAATACCGAACGCCTCGCGATAGATGCCGACCATCCGCGTCGCAAACGCCTTCGCGCACCCGTAAGGACTCACCGGCAGCATCGGCGACTCCTCATTTTGGGGAGCGGACTTGGGCCGGCCAAAAATCTCGCTCGATGCGGCGTGGAAAAGCCGTGGCGGCTTCGGCCGGTCGCGGATCATTTCCAGCAGCCGCAGCGTGCCCATCGCAGTCATTTCGCATGTGGATTCGGGAATCTCAAAACTCAGCCCGACATGACTCTGCCCCGCCAGGTGATACACCTCGCCCGGCTCCACTTTTGCCAAGACCCGTCGCAGTGTCGTCGGGTCATCGAGATCGGCATAGTGGAGAAAAAGCGTCTTCCCATAAATTGCCGCATCCTCGTACAGGCCGACCAGGCGCGAGCGTTCGAGGCTGCTGGTCCGTCGCACGACTCCGTGGACTTCGTAACCTTTTTCCAATAGGAACTCCGTGAGATACGAACCGTCCTGCCCGGTGATTCCCGTGATTAGCGCGCGTCGCATGGCTCCATTCCTTTCGTGTGCAAATTTTCGGCGGCCTGCGCATAAACCGCCGCGAGAAGTTCCGCATGTCTCGCCCATGAAAAAAGAGCGGCCCGCTGCTTTCCGCGATCGATCAGACTCGTGCGAAGCTGCGGATCTTTCAGCAGCCGGATGATCTGCGCGGCACCTTCCGCGGCCCGCGACGGGCGGAAATAAAGCGCATCCTCCCCGCCCACTTCCGGGAGGCTCGATGCATCGCTGGACACCACCGGACACCCGGCGGCCATCGCCTCGAGCAGCGGCAGTCCAAAGCCCTCGATCGTCGAGGGAAACAGCAGCAGATCCACGTTCTGATAGAGCGCCACGAGATCGTCATCCGAACAGCCACCCAGTTCGACAACGTTCTCCGGTCCGAGTGACCGCTGGAGACTGGCGAGCGTGTCCGCATCCAGCCGCTCGCCGACACGGATGAGTGCCACCGTCCCGATGACACTCTTCACGTCTCTCATGACATCCGGCAAAATCCCGAGGTTCTTGCGGCGCAGATTGCTCCCGACACTCAGGATGCGCGGGCACGCCGGCAGACTGTGCCCGGGGTTCAGAGTTCGGCGCATCGCAAACTGCGCGGCATTCACGCCGAGCGGAAGCACCTGGATGTCCCGATCGCGTTTGAGGAATTCGCCGGTAGCGCGGGCGGTGTATTGCGAATCGCAGAGAAGCAAATCGGCGCCCTTGAGATTCGAGACCGTCGCGCGAAACCGGCGGACTTGCGCCGGCGTCAGCCGGTCGGGATCTTCCAGCGGCGCGAGGTCATGGACC
>BJFP01000700.1 GCA_014189875.1 Verrucomicrobiota bacterium
TGATCGGGCGGTTTCCGTCCGGCAAGGTGCCGCCGAATCCGCGCACGCGCCCGATTCTCGACCGGCCGGCGTGGGTCGCGCATGAGGTCGTGCTCGACGTGCTGCCGGAAGTCTTTGCGTGGGGTTATCTGTTGTTGCCGAAAAACCTGAAGCCCGGCGAACGGCGGCCGGTCGTCGTCGCGCAGCACGGGCTCGAAGGCCTGCCGGCCGACGTGATCAATGAGGACACGACGACCCGCACGTTCGGTTCCTACAAGGCGTTCGCGGCGCGGCTCGCGGAGCGCGGCTTCATCGTCTTCGCGCCGCACAATCCCTATCGCGGCGAGGAGGCGTTTCGCCTGCTGCAAAGGAAGGCCAACCCGCTCGGGAAATCGCTCTTCTCAATCATCCTCGCGCAGCACGAGGCGATGCTCGCGTGGCTCGCGACGCAGCCCCATGTCGATCCGGCGCGCATCGGCTTTTACGGCCTCTCCTACGGCGGCAAGACCGCGATGCGCGTGCCGGCGCTCCTCGACGGCTATGCGCTTTCCATTTGCTCGGCGGATTTCAACGAGTGGATTTGGAAGAACGTCACGACCGGCTGGACCGGCAGCTATATGTTTTCCAAGGAGTGGGAGATGCCGGAGTGGGATTTGGGAAACACGTTTGGCTACGCGGAGATGGCGGCGCTGATTGCGCCGCGGCCCTTCATGGTCGAGCGCGGCCACGACGACGGCGTGGGGATCGACGAGTGGGTGGCGTTTGAGTTTGCGAAGGTAAACCGGCTCTACGCCCGCCTGAAAATCCCGGAGCGCACGCGGATAGAATTTTTCCCCGGCCCGCACACGATCAATGGCGTGGGGACCTTCAAGTTTCTCCACGAGCAGCTCGGCTGGCCGGAGCCGTGAGGGCTTCGCCGGAATGACAGCGGACGAAGCCACGCAGCGGCGTCCGCGACCCTACGCCGCCGCCAGCAGCTTCCGCGCGTTGCCCTGCATGATCGCGTGGAGCTGCGTGGCATCGAGGGGCGACTCGATCAGTTTCAGGATCGCGGTTTCCAGCGGAAAATACGGCGCGTGCGATCCGAAGAGCGCGCGCTCGATCGGCACGCGCGGGGACTTCGTCTCGGGTCGTGCGCCAATCATTCGGCCGACCATGCCGTTGCTCTCCCAGCGCGAGATGTCGATCGCGGCGCTCGTCTCGCGCATGAGCTGCCCGAGGTCGCTGCCCTGCGCGTTGCCGGAGAAATGCAGCACCTGCACTTTGGCGGCGGGCACGGACTTCATCGCCGCAATCAACGGCGCCGCGACGACGGTGCCCGGCGAGATGGCGGGATGATGGACGCGCGAATCCTCCATTGAGAACGCGATCTGGAGCAACAGCCCGCGCTCGCGCGTGAGTGCGAGGAGGCGCGGCAAGTCCGGATGCCCGAGATCGAACGGCTGGTAGCCGGGAAAAATCCGCAGGCCGGGCATTTTGAACACTTCGTGGCAGCGGCGGACGTCCTCTTCCCAATCGGGCCACGCGAGATTCACGCTGCCGATCGGGCGCAGGAGATCGCGGCCGTGTGCGCGGCATTCGGCGGCGAGGCGCTCGTTGACGCCGTTGATGTCTTTGTCGAGGAGCGCCTCGTAGCTGCCGGCCCACGCCTCGATCACGCGG
>BJFP01000701.1 GCA_014189875.1 Verrucomicrobiota bacterium
CCGCCTCCCGTCGACGACGCCGATCCTCGGTATGGACTTCTGCCAACCCATGCTCGACGCGGCCGCAATCAAGAAAAGCGCCGACGGTGTCGGCTCCTACGCCAACGTCTCTTTCCGCCAAGGTGACGGCCTTGCACTCCCCTTGCCGGACGCGTTCTGCGACGCGGTTACGATTTCGTTTGGCCTCCGGAATCTCGCCGACCGCGACCGCGGCCTACAAGAAATTCACCGGGTGCTGCGCCCGGGTGGACGACTCTGGGTGTTGGAATTCTCGCAGCCATCAGCGTGGTTTCGTCCGTTCTATTTCTTCTATTTGAGGAAAATACTCCCGCTCGTCGCCGGCTCCGTTACCGGCGATCGCGCAGCCTATGTTTACCTGAACGAAACCATCGAACAGTTTCCCAACGCGGCTGCTCTCGCCGACGAAATCCGGGCCGCCGGTTTTACGTCCGTCTCGGCTATTACGATGACCTTCGGCACGGTCGCGATCCACGAGTGCGCCAAACCATAATCGCGCACGCGGTGGCACCGGGACCACGCCCTCTCCCGTTCCTTCACGCTCTCAGCTAAACGACTTCCCGCAGCCGCACGTGCTTTGTGCATTGGGATTCTTAATTTCAAACCCCTTCCCGTGCAGGCCGTCGTCAAAATCGACCGAAGATCCGTCGAGATAGGCCAGACTCGCCGGATCCATCAAAAAGGGCACACCTTCGCTTTCCAATTCCGTGTCGGCTTCTTGTTTCTCATCGAACGACATTCCATATTGGAAGCCCGAACAACCGCCCGATTCGACAAACACGCGAAGGCGTTTCGTCGGCGCATTGAGTTCGGCGTGCATGGCACGAACTTGGCTCGCGGCCCGTGGAGTCAGAGAAATCACAATCGAAAAGTAAGGTCGCGCCTCACGCTGTCAAATCCACTCACAGCAAATTCCGCGCCGAATACGATATGCGCTCTTGCCAGTGGTCGTCACGCCCCCCTTCCTCCCTTTCCGTGGCTGAACTTAAGCACATCTTCAACGAACTCCACTACGAGATGACCCGCAAGATTGCGGAGGGCGGCATGGGCCTCGTCTACGAGGCCGTGCAGCTTGGAGCCGGCAATTTCCGGAAGGTCGTCGCGATAAAAATTATCCGGCAAGAATATTCGGCGATCGCCGAGTTCCAAAGTAACTTCATCGGTGAGGCACGACTCGTTGCCGACTTGATCCATACCAACATTGTCCAGACCTATCACCTCGGCCAAGTCGGCGGCCAATATTTCATGGTGATGGAATTCGTCAAAGGCGTGAACCTCGAGCAATTTATCGAGCGCCATCGCCAGCTGGGTAAACACATCCCCATCGATCTGGCCGCGTTTATCGTCTCACGGGTCGCCCGTGGGCTCACCTACGCGCACACCAAATGTGACCGCGAGGGCCGTCACCTGAACATCGTCCACCGCGACATCGGACCCAAAAATGTCCTCATCGCCCAGGAAGGCGACGTGAAGCTCACGGACTTCGGCATCGCGAAGGCGCTCGACCTGATGTACAACGAGGAAGGTAAAGTTATTGCCGGCAAGGACGAGTATCTTTCCCCCGAGCAGGCGAACTACGCCATCACCGACGCACGCGCCGACCTCTTCCCTCTCGGCATC
>BJFP01000702.1 GCA_014189875.1 Verrucomicrobiota bacterium
GTAATTTTCCGTGCTCAATTTCCGCAAGCAGGAGCCACTGCATCACCCCGCGCTCCGGAAGATTAGTATCAAAGTAACGCCCGGATCGGTTCCGCGCCTTCCACGCCGACGAGCTTTTGATCTAGGCCGCTGTAAAAATACGAGAGCTTGTCCGGATCGAGGCCGAGCAGATGGAGCGCGGTGGCGTGCAGATGCTTCACGTGGAATTTGTCCACGACGGCGGACGCTCCGAGTTCATCGGTCTCGCCTACGCTCACACCGCCTTTCACTCCACCGCCAGCCATCCACATCGTGAAGCCCCACGCATTATGATCGCGGCCCGTGCCTTTCGCGTATTCCGCGGTCGGCTGGCGGCCGAATTCGCCGCCCCAGATCACAAGCGTGCTATCGAGCAGGCCGCGCTGCTTGAGATCTTTCAGCAGGCCCGCGATCGGCTTGTCGGTGCGTCCGCAATGGAAGTTGTGATTCTTCTCGATGTCGGTGTGTGCGTCCCAGTTGTCGTCGTTGTGCGCTCCGCCCGAGTAGAGCTGGATGAACCGCACGCCGCGCTCGACCATCCGGCGCGCGAGCAGACAGCGGCGGCCGAACTCCTCGGTCTTCTTGTCGTTCATCCCGTAGAGTTCCTTCGTCGCCTCGGTTTCCTTCGCGAGGTCCACGGTCTCGGGCGCGTGGAGTTGCATCTTGGCAGCGAGTTCGTAGCTCGCGATGCGCGCAGCGAGGTTCGAGTTACCCGCGCGTGGTGCCTCGTGCTCGGCGTTGAATTCGCGCAGCGTGTCGAGCATGCGGCGCTGCATCGGCGCGGTCATTCCGTCCGGGCGCTTCAGATCAAGAATGGGATCGCCTGCGGAGCGCAGCACGGTGCCCTGATAGCTCGCGGGCATGTAGCCGCTGGCCCAATTTTTTGCGCCGCTGATCGGCCCACCGATCGGATCGAGCATCACCGCAAAGCCCGGCAAATTCTCGCTCGCGCTGCCGAGGCCGTAGTTCACCCACGAGCCGAGACACGGGCTGCCGGAAAGGATTTTTCCCGTGTTCATTTGCAGCATCGCCGAGCCGTGGATCGGCGAGTCGGCGGTCATCGAGTGGATGAAAGCCATGTCGTCCACGCACGTCGCGAGATTGGGGAAAAGGTCGCTCACGTGCTTGCCGCACTTGCCGTATTGTTTGAACTGCCACTTCGGCCCGACCACACGGCCCTGATTCCTTTTTCCGCCGCGGCCAAAGGTCTTCACATCAATCGTCTTCCCGTCGAGCGGGTAAAGCGCGGGCTTGTAGTCAAACGTGTCCACCTGGCTCGGCCCGCCATACATGAAGAGGAAAATCACGCTCTTCGCCTTCGGCGCGAAGTGCGGCTTCTTCGGCGCGAGCGGGTTCGCGAAAGGCGTGGTCCCGTCGGCGGCGACGGCCTGCGTGTTCAGAAATTTGTCGAGCGAGAGCAGGCCGGTCAGCGCGAGCCCGGTGAAGCCGGAGCCAGCCTCCCACAGGAATTCGCGCCGCGTGCGATTGCAAAAGGAGCCGGATGATTGGTGCGCTTCGTGAGACATGGATTAGTCGAGATAGAGGAACTCGTTCAAGTTCAGTGCGAGCAGGCAGAACGACCGTAGCGCGACTTCCGGTGAGGTTCCATCGGTCTTCTTC
>BJFP01000703.1 GCA_014189875.1 Verrucomicrobiota bacterium
CCGCCCAAGTTTGAATTTCGCCACGGCGGAAACGGGATTCTCCGCGCACCAGCGGCGTTGTTTGTCCGCACACCAGCCGAGAAACGTGTGCAAGTCTGCGCGGGCATTGTTCCAAGTCTTTCGAGATGCCGAGCCGGTGCCGTCTTTGGTGCGGATGCTGCGCAAGAATGCTTCCACGTCAGCGGTCGTGATTTCATGCACGGCTGGCACCTTTGCGCCCTCAACGCTGGCCACGAGCGCGGCAGCAACATCGCGGTCCGCAGGACGGCGGCGGCCTTCGATTTCATCGCGCACACTCGCCACGGCATCACGCAGAGCGCGAGTGAGGCCACAACGCAGCAGCAGGTCTTGCACGGCTCCCATGTCAGCGGCGGCTTTGCGTGCTGCGTCGCGCAGGTCGGCGGGAAGGGCGCGGATCACCTCGGGCAGAGTCGCGGCATGTGCGTGTCCAAGCTCCGCCCGCACACGCTCGATCTCCGGCTGCAATTCCGCAGGCAGCAGTCGCAGCGTGGAAAAACCGATGAACTGCCCCAAGGTCGAGCGCAGTTGCACCAGTGAACGCGGGCGCACGCCTTCCCGCTCGCGGGCTTCGAGGAAGGCTGTATGAGCTTCGTCAAGTGGCACGGGGGTCTCAGGCTGCGCGAAGTGGCGCAGAAAATAATCCACCGCGTCGCCGAGGGGGTGCCGTCCGGCGAGGCGGGTAAATGCAGCTTCGGCTTCCTCAATCTGCGCTCTGGTCAACCGGGTGGCGATGCTGTGCAGGCTGGTGTCGGCATTCGCCATCTCATCACCCTTGGTGGTCATGAAGGCTTCGGCCTCGGTGCGGGTCTTGAACTTCTTCCGCCCACGAGGAACACCGGGTTCGCTCCAGCCTTGCACCATGAAGGTAGTCCAACTGTAGCCGTCCTTGGATTCGGTGATTTCGTGCAGCGCGAGTTTGCCGAAAGTTTGAAGCGGCGCACGGTGGACACGACGAGCGCGGCGTCGGGCGTGAGGGTTTTTTGCAGAGGCTTTCATCTCGGCGCATTCTCGTGCGTCTTCGTTCTGAAAACAAGGAAAAATAGGCACGGGTTTAGGCACGGGTATCTGCGAAACTCTGTATTTAAGCCACTGGCCTTCCGGCTCATAACCTGAAGGTCGTAGGTTCAAATCCTACCCCCGCAACCACTTTAAGCGGCTCGCAAACAACAGTTTGCGAGCCGTTTCTGTTTTCTGGCGGAATGTCGCGAAAAGCCTCTGAAATGGCCTTTTATGCCAACTTAAGTTGAAAATAGGACGTTCGCTTTGTGGCGGAAGCGTTTGTTTGAGAGTGGACGGCGTTGTCACCGATCAGGGAGCGGACGCGGGCCGGGGTGTTCCAGAGAGGGCGCATCTCCTGCGCGATGGCGGCCTCCATTTCCGACGTGATACCCCACCCCTCCGATGCCCATCGCCACGCCGTGACGTTCGCGCAGCCACCGCGCAATATCGCCCAGCCGCTTCCAGCGCCCGCGCGCCAGCCCCTTGAGCATCTCGTTTTTCACCTTGCCCCGGATCGCGCTGGAGCGCCCTCGCCCCTGATGCAGCCCCATCAGCGCCGCATGACCTTGTTCGCGCGCCACGCATCCATTGGCCCACCGCGGAACGCGGCACGCAGCG
>BJFP01000704.1 GCA_014189875.1 Verrucomicrobiota bacterium
CGTGATGACGAAATTCGGCGGGCTGCACCGCTTCATGGGATGGGACAAACCGATCCTCACGGACAGCGGCGGCTTCCAGGTCTTCTCGCTTGCGAAGCTGCGCAAGATCACGCCCGAGGGTGTGCATTTTCAAAATCACCTCGACGGCTCGCCGATGTTCCTCGGCCCGCGAGAGGCGATGGAAATCCAGGCGACGCTTGGCAGCGACATCTGCATGTTGTTCGACGAATGCCCGCCGCATCCGTGCGAGCGCGACTACGCCGCGAAGAGCCTCGCGCTCACGCTCAAGTGGGCCGCGATGTGCAAGGAGGTGGAGACGCCGGGGATGAAATTCGGCATCGTGCAGGGCAGCAGCTACGCCGATCTGCGCCGCGAAAGCGCGGAGGCCCTCGTGCAGATGGGCTTCGACGGATACGCCATCGGCGGCGTGAGCGTCGGCGAGTCCGAGCCGGAAATGATGGCCGCCGTCGAGGCCGCCGAGCCCTTTCTCCCTGCGGAAAAACCGCGCTACGCGATGGGCCTCGGCACGCCGCCGCAGCTCGTGGAAATGGTCGCGCGCGGCGTGGACATGTTTGACTGCGTGCTGCCCACGCGCATCGCGCGCAACGGCACCGCCTTCACCGAGCGCGGCACACTGAACCTCAAGAACGCCGAGTTCACGACGGACGAAGGGCCGATCGAGGACGGCTGCGAATGCCCCGCCTGCCGCAAGTTCGCGCGCGGCTACCTGCGGCATCTCCTGAAGGCCAACGAGATCCTCGGCCTGCGCCTCGTCACGCTGCACAACCTGCACTTCTACCTGAACCTCATGCGCCGCATCCGCGCGCACATCGAGGGAGGCACGTTCGCGGAGTTCCGCAAAAAGTTCGTGTCTGAATACGTCCCGTGGAAGCCGGACGAAACGCCGGAATAGAAAGCCACGGAGTCGCTGTGCGTCTCGCGTTCACGCTCCCCGCCATGACGCCGTCCAAGATGCAGTGCCCCTGCGCAAAAAAATCACCGCCGCCTTTCGGGAATTTGCCTCCTCCAAAAACCCGGCGAACTGCTTGTCGTCCCGCCGCCCGCCCTGCTATGCACCTCGCGTCCGCAGGTCGGAACCAGCGTTTGAATCCCACTCCCCAGAGCCATGCCCGGTGAATTCACCTACGATGTCTTCCTGAGCCACAGCGCAAAGGACAAACGAAGTAAGCCGCCCACTTTGATGCACGACACTGGCGGCAACGCGGTCGTGCGCGACGTGGCGGAGCGGCTGAAGAGGGACGGGCTGCGGGTGTTGTTCAACGCGCCGGACAACAACCTGAGCTGCCCCGCCCGCGAGCGCAGCACCACCGCGCCGCAATTGCTCACGCAGCTCAACGCCGACGAGGTTACCGTCTCGGCGAAACTCACCGAAGCACGGCTGATGAAGGAAGGGGATTCCAATGACGGACGAATCACGCTGGCCTACCGCCTCGTGCTCGGCCGCCCGCCGTCGGTGAAGGAACAGGACATCGCCGCGCCTTCCTCGCGCAGTCGCCGCTGCACGAATTCTGCCGCGCGCTTTTCAATCTGAACGATTTCGTTTACGCGGAGTGAGCCTCGGGCGTTTTTTTGCATCTCCTCCAAATGAAAATGAAAAAGCTACTGATC
>BJFP01000705.1 GCA_014189875.1 Verrucomicrobiota bacterium
AGATGCACCAACAACACGCACGCCGCCGCTGATGGTCTCCCATCCTCCGGCAGCGCCTCCACCCACTTCAACGCCGCAGGCCCACCATGCCGTCCCTGCATGGCATCGCCACAGCCACGCGCCTTGCGGCGCTGGTGCGCCCACGTCGCAAACGTCGAATACTTCACCCCGATCCGCTCCGCGAACTTCGAGGCCGGCATCCCGCTGCGTTCAAACTCATCCAGCGCCGCCTCCCGCTGTTCCCGCGGCGTCCACACGCGCCCCACCTTGTCCACCTTCAATATCTGCTCGGATTTCCCGTTCATAGATTGCGTAGCCTATCGCCTATGCAATCTCTGACTACTCCACCTCAACGGCGGCTCACGTGACGCTTACCTTCGAGCGGAGGGTACGCGTCACCAGTCGATCCCGGGCCTTGTTAGCGGCGAGTTTCTTCCGCCAGAAGTCCGCATTGTTCTTCGGTTTCGTCGCATGCTTGGGGCAGCCGTGCCAGAAGCATCCGTCCACGAATACGGCGAGGCGTAACTTCGGGAAAGCGAAGTCAGGCGTGCCCAGCAAACAGAGATGCCTTCGCCAGCCTGTGATGCCTGCCTTCCGAAACAAGCGGGCGAGATTCTCCTCGGTTGATTTGTTTCCGCGGCCGCGGACCCGCGCCATGATTTGAGACCGCGTCAGCGGCACCTTGGCAATCGTCACAGAACGCGAAGCTGCCTCGTACTCACCAAAGCCGAGAGGTGTTGATCAAGAAGGCGGGGCACCTGTCCTCCGCGCAGCAATACCCCGAGTTCCATGTTTCTCTCCATCGCCGCTTCACTCAGGTTTGCGCTCGTCACGAAGGCAACAGCACCGTCCGCCACCGCGCACTTGGCGTGGACCGATGCGGTCTGGGCTGTATCGCTCGATGATTTGTCCCATTCGTAAAGCAGCGCGCCCGGGAGGTTTTGTTTCAGCATCGCGATGGAATCGACGGTCACATTGCCACCGTGCTCTTTCGAGCGTTCGAGCAGCACGCTTACTAGGACACCACGATTGACGGCTCTCTGCAGTGCATCGATCACAGCGCCGACGTGGTAGGCGACGAAGCTCACCCAAAAAAAGCGCTCGCGGGCCTCATCGATCAAGCCGGTCAGAACCTGCGCGGTATGCCGAACAGGCACCATGCCCGTCCCCGGGCCGGTCCAAACCAATTCCACTGACAATGCACCGGCAGCCAACGCCGCCGTCGTGGATGATGCGCGAAACATCGCGGAAAGTTCGCCGGCACTGACATGCGGACTGGCTCTCAACGCTGCCTCGAACGCTTGCATCAAGCGGGGAGAAAATGCGGCTCCGAGGCCGCCCCTGACCGCTCCAAAGATGTTCGTGTTTTGACCCGCCCCCAAGGCAGAGCAGATCGCTTCGATTCTCTCCGGATGCACTTCCATCGCAATGTGCGCGACGGCTTCACTGAGCGCCTTCATGCGAACAGGTCGTTCGGAAAAATTCCAGCATCCGGGCAGTCGAATGTAGGGATGAGCAAGGCGCGATCGAGGTAGCGATTCCCGCGCTCGCACGAGGTCTCGGCGACAAAGCCGCAGGCGTGGCAGGATGCGCCGTGAAGCGTCCTGTCGTTGGCGGCGTTGTGTTCC
>BJFP01000706.1 GCA_014189875.1 Verrucomicrobiota bacterium
TTGCGTCCGCCCCGCCGTAAACCCGCGAATCCTTGACCGGCCAGACTGGTCTGAACACTCATCATGAAGCGCAATCGCTTCCTCCTCACCCTTGCCAGACCCCCTCATACCATCTTTCATACTTAACCTAAATCCGGCGATGGGATGTCGCGCAAAGGCGCAAAGAAGAAGCAGATGCCAACAAGCAGGCATTCACCCACCGGGTGAGTGCGAACCAATACGCATCCCTTTGCGTCTCTGCGCCTTTGCGCGACATCCGCTCCTCCCATCGCCGGATTTAGGATAATTCCGCCGCCGCTCACCTGGCAGAGGAAGTGTGAAATCTTCCGGCCTCCGCGATGCAGCTCCTCGACGAACTCCAGCCCGCCCACGCCGTTCCCGGCGCTCACATGCGGGTCACGATATTTCTGACCCCTTTTTCCCCTTACCAGGGGGAATCCCCGGTCGCAATCCGGGCCAACCGGAAGCCAATCTGGCTGCCGGCATAGGCCTCGGTGCTCAGGCTGCGGGCCGTGGCGTTGCAGGTTCTCCCGTAGCTGTCCCATGCGTTGCCGCGGTTCACGCAGATCGCCCCGCCGTCCGGACCACGTGGATCCGTCGTCTGTGTCTCAACGAAACCTTTCTTCCAGGCCTCGGCGAGTTGCTTGGCGGTGGGGAGCTTGCCTTTGATGTCGGCAGGGAGTTTGGGTTGAAGTTGGTATTCCGCGACGCCGATGGGGTTGCCCTTGGTCTTGAGGGCAAATTGCTTCGCGCCCGCCCCAGGGCGCTCCTCCCAAGGGTGAGGGCGGCGTTTGATCGCGGGCATCAAGCGGTCTCCGGTTCGGCGAAAGGGTTGACGATTTCCAGTCCGGCAACGTGTTTGAAATCATCCACGTTCCGCGTCACCAATGGCAACTGATGCACCAGCGCCGTTGCCGCGATGATGGCATCTGCCAACCCCATCTTCCGTTCCTGTCGAAGGGAAATCGCCCGCGCGACCACGGCATCTTCGAGCGTGAGCACCGTCATCCTCGCGATGGCGGCCTCCAGTCCCAGACGCTCTGCGTCGCTCAAGCGGTGATAACCAAGTGTCTCGATGCAACTCACGCTGGCCACGGCGAGATCGGAGCGGGCGAGGATCGCATCGAGTCGCGGTTCGCCTTCCTCGGTGCCGTAGATGAGAATGTTGCTGTCCAGCAGCATGGTTCAATCGCGGCCCGGCAAGGAACGCTCCGCCCGCTGCTCGCGCTGCCACGCCACCAGGTCGGGGATGACGTGCCGGAGCCCGCCCGCGGCCCGCAAGACTTTGAATGCCTCCAAGGGTGTGGCGTTCGGGGGACGGGCCCCGGGGCCGGACGGCTGCGGCAGAGCCTCCAGCTTCGCTTCCACCCGCACTTTGCCGTGGCGCATTTCCGGCGGCAGTGGCAGGTGCAGACTTCCGTCGGCGTGCGGTTCGAGGATCGCGGTGATCGTGCTCATTGCAGGGGAGGCTACCGGTTTTTGCGGGAAAGGGAAGTCCCTTGGGAGGAGAGGAACGCCCGCCGGATTGTAAGACTGGCGCTTGGTCGGTGAGGGAACTTCATAGCAGACGACCTGGGCGAGAGCGCTCGCATTCATCCGGATCCAGCTCGCCGACGGCCGCA
>BJFP01000707.1 GCA_014189875.1 Verrucomicrobiota bacterium
GCGGATGAATCTCTACGGTGACAGCCGGCTCTGCGAGATGCTGTATTTCAGCGGATTCGAAGCGGAGACACGGGGCTTTTTCGAGGGATTCCTCCGCCCCGGTGACACGTTCCTCGATATCGGCGCAAACATCGGCCTTTACGCGCTCGTCGCAGCGCACATCGTCGGCCCGCGCGGTCATGTCCACGCCTTTGAACCATGCTCGAAGACTTTTGAGCGTCTCATGGAGAACGTGAAGCTAAACCGGCTCCGCAATGTCACCTGCCACCGCGTGGCGCTTTCACACGAAAACGCACAGGCACAACTGACCCTTGCCAACGGCGGATTTGACGCCTGGAACTCGCTTGGCACCCCTTACATGGGCGAAACCACCGGCTCGGAAACGGTCGCGACAATGACCTTCGACCGATTTGCACGCGAACACGGACTTGCCAGCCTGAATTGCGCGGTGAAGATCGATGTCGAGGGCTGGGAAAACCAGGTGCTTCTCGGAGCGCAGGAGTTTCTTTCCCGGAGCGATGCCCCGCTGCTGCTCGTCGAATTCACCGAGGAAGCGGCCAAGCTCGCCGGAACTTCCTGCAGCACCCTGTATCGGACGCTCGAGCGCCTAGGCTACGGCCTCTACACAGTCAGCGACCGGGCAGAGGAGGTGCAGCCTTTTCCACTGTGCGAGGATTTTCCAAACGTGAATCTGATCGCCTCGAAGGACATTGCCGCTGTCCGTGCGCGACTCTCAGGGAAGTCTGCACGCTGACCCATCATGACGAAGCCCGTACCCGACGATAACGCCGAGCGCAACATGGGCACCGGACATCAACTGGTCCTCGCTCTACCCGTGTTCAACGCGGAGGAATTTCTCGCCCCGACGCTGGAATCCCTCAACGCGCAGGGGCCGCATTTGCGCTGGTGGCTCCAGGACGGCGCATCGAAAGACAGAACCGTGGAAATCGCGCGCTCCTTCGCACACGAAGGCGACACCGTGCACAGCGAACCGGACGCCGGGCAGACCGATGCGATCAACCGCGCCTTTCGCATGATGGGCGGCGACATCATCGGCTTCATCAATGGCGACGACCTGCTCGCACCCGGCGCCGCGGAGCGCGTCATCACATTCTTCCGGGAAAATCCCAACATCGATCTCGTCTATGGACGCATCGAGTGGATCGACCGCGACGGCAACCCCACCGGCACCCACAGCGGCCGCATCGGCTCGCTGACCGAGATGCTCGACATCTACAACGTCTGGTGGGGGAACCGGCAGTGGGTGCAGCCGGAGGTCTTTTTCCGCCGCAGCCTCTGGGAAAAAGTGAACGGCTTCGACACGCGCTGGAACCTCGCTTTCGACTACGATTTTTGGGTTCGCTGCCTCATTGCCGGCGCGCGCATCGCCCACATCCCCGAGGTGCTTGCGCGCTTCCGCATTCATGCGGCGCAAAAATCCTGCGCCAGGGAGAAGGCCAATGACGAAATCCGCGCCATCGTCCGCCAACACCTCGACGCGTGCGCACCCATCGGTATGTGGAAGCGTTTCACGCTCCGGGCACGCCTGAGTTACGACACCTACCAGCTCAGCCAGAAAGCAAAGCCCGGATTTCGCCGTGCGCTCGCAGCCAGTCCGGAC
>BJFP01000708.1 GCA_014189875.1 Verrucomicrobiota bacterium
CACGCTCAATCTCGTGTACCTGCCGCATCTGGATTACAACTTGCAACGAGTCGGGCCGAACCATCCCTCCATCATTCAGGATCTGCGCGAGATTGATCGCATTGTCGGCGACCTGATCCAATTTTTCGGGGAGCGTGGTGTGCAGGTCATCCTGTTATCGGAGTACGGCATCACCCCGGTCAACCATCCGATCCACTTGAACCGGCTCTTTAGTGCGGAAGGTTGGCTGGCCACCCGGGAAGAATTGGGCCGTGAACAACTCGATTGCGGGGCGAGCAAGGTCTTCGCCGTGGCCGACCATCAAGTCTCGCATATCTACGTTAATGATCCCTCGCTGTTGAAGAGGGTGCGAGAGATGGTGGCCGAGCAGACGGGAGTATCTACCATTCTCGGGGCGGCCGAGAAGTTAAAAATCGGCATTGATCACAGTAGAGCGGGGGATCTGATCGCCGTGGCCGAGGAGAATGCGTGGTTCACGTATTACTACTGGCTGGATGACAAGGTCGCGCCGGACTACGCCCGCACCATCGATATCCATCGAAAACCGGGCTACGATCCGGTGGAGCTTTTTCTCGACCCGGCCTTGAAGTTTCCCAAGTTAAAAATCGCCTACCGCTTGCTGCAAAAGAAGCTTGGCTTTCGCATGTTGATGGATGTGATCCCGCTGGATGCCAAACTGGTCAAAGGCTCGCACGGCTGCCGACCCCGCTCGACCCGTGATTGGCCGGTCCTACTCGCCCCGGCGGATTTGAACATTGCCCCTCAGATGGAATCAACAGATGTCTATCACGTCATCCGACGCGCGGTGCTCCAGTAAATCTGCAGGAAATTGCTTTCGCGCCTGTCGCACCGCTAATGGTCAGAACGGGGACGGGCGGCGGATAGAAAATGGGATTTGTGAACGTCGAATCCTCCTAGACCTGGCCGCGAGCGAGACTTCGAATGTGAGTTGAGGATGGAACGGTCATGGAGGTGGGGGGGGCTAGCGGCGGGGCAGGTTGGTGACACAAATTTGAGATAGCTCATCGTTCACAAATACAAAACTAATTCCCAATGCGTCATAGCTAATTCTTGTCTCTTGAGCATCAGGATACTCTTCATGCTTACTTACGGTGGACTCACTTATCCTGTCTGGCTTTCCATGCTTGCCAATTGCGTCTTGAATAGAACTCTTATGTCCCATTCCTTTATCTGTAGCGCCATTAAATATTGACTGTGTTTTTGATTTGAAATTGAAGAACATTGAAAGAACATTATTGCCCTCCATCAGGAACTGAACCCCGCTATGACCAAACGTAAGGCAAGAGTCACCGGGGCAATATTTTGGTGACTCTTTGGTGTATATCCTTGTTGGTTTGCCGAGAATCTTTACTAGCTTGTCTTTCGGGTCTCCTAGCTCGATACCGGAAAAACCTTTACCAGGCGTGATTATTCTTTGCTGTGGCTCTGATGCAAGAGCTTCTCGTGTTTCACTTACGCCATCGTTGTCGCTTCAATTGCCTTCATTGATTCGTTGTAGAAAATAGCCGTTGGGGTCGTAAACATCGAACCCACCGAACATGTGTGGCTGAAGCACGCACACAAGCTCGCCTGACGGCGAATAGACATTCAG
>BJFP01000709.1 GCA_014189875.1 Verrucomicrobiota bacterium
CGGACAGGGAGGACAGGCTCGGGCACACCCCTGTCGCACACATCATTTTGGCTCTTGGTTTTCATGGAGGAAAATCGGGATGTGATGCATCTCACGCACGCCGCAGTGTCCCGCACACATTCACGCGGATGCCGAGCGCGCGGGCGAATGCGGCCTTTGAAAACATGCACTCGTCCGCAGCCTTCGCGTCCTTCGCATAGGAGACCTGGATGTGATTCGCCTGATGCTTCGCCATGAGCTGGTCGCGCGACACGCCGTACGTGACCGCGTGCATGATGGGCCATTGCGGCGTGGTCGCCTGCCAGCGGCGCTCGGTCTCCTCGCGCGGCAGCGTGACGACTCCGCCGCGGCCAATGTCCATGTGCAGCGCCTCGTCCTGCACGTAGATGCGCGACCATACGATTTCGCCGGGCTTGCTGATGCCTCGCAGCGTCGAGCCGCCATTCGGGAAATACATCGCGGGCTGGCGGAAACCTTCCGCGCCCTTCCATCCGCCGATGAAATGCGCGGGCGGTGCCGCGCCGCTGATGAGGAAGACCCAGACATAATCCTCGTGAGGCGGACAATCCTGTCCGCCCTTTCGTTTGGGATCCGCGGACAGGATTTTCCGCGTTACGGGCGCACCCCATCGCACGTCGTGCAGCGTATTTTCCACAGGCTGGCCGAGCGCGGCGTGGACGCGCTGCGTGAGCAAACCGTCGAGTCCAGCGCACTCATCGACTTCGTTGAAATGCGTGACGGGCTTGCCCGCGTAGAGCACGCGCTTGCCGTCGCGCGATTTCACCGGCGGGCGATCCGAATTGTTCAGCGTGCCTTCGACGAGATCGCTCGCGGGCAGCAGATCCTTCAGACCTTGCTGATACTGGATGCCGATCGCGTCGCAACCGAAGTCATCCGCGATGCGCACGGTGGCGACATACATTTTGCACTGGAGGCGGATCTGCGCGTCGGTGAGATCCGCCGAGTGCGTCGGGCCGGTGTGGAATTTCATCCCCTTCTTTTCCAGCCATGCACGCACGGCATCGGCATCGGCGTCCGGCACGCGCATCGTCTCGGCAAACAGTGCGGACTGACTGAGGCGTTCCTTGAAAACTCCGCATGCGTGCAGCGCGTGGTCGGGGATGATCGCATTGAACATGCCCATGCAGCCTTCGTCGAAAATGCCCATGATCGCCTTCTCGCTCCGAAGTTGCATCGCGAGTTTCTCGCCGAGCTTCGCGGCACGAGTGGGTACTTTTACTTTCTCGATCGGACGCGCGTGCGAGGTGTCGTGCGTGATGCGCCCGGTCTTCAGCCACCGGCGCAATTCCGTGAGGAAAAAGTCGTCAGTGAAGTCCACGCTCCACAGCGTCGAGTAGCGCACGCCGGCCTTGGTCAGCGAGCCGTTGAGGTTCAGCATTCCGACGAGTCCCGGCCACTGGCCGCTCCAATTTGCGACGGTGAGGATCGGCCCGCGATGCGTCGTGAGCCCGGCGAGGACGTGGTGCGAATACTGCCACACCGCCTCGGCAACGATGATCGGCGCATCGGGATCCACACCGCGGAAAACTTCGAGCCCCAGCTTTTGTGAATCAATGAAGCCGTGTTTCGCCTTCGCATCGAACGGATG
>BJFP01000710.1 GCA_014189875.1 Verrucomicrobiota bacterium
AACACGAATGAAAAATCGAATGGCACTCGCGATGCTACGGTCTCACTTCCGATGATAACTCCAAATTGTCGGGAACGCCTCACGGCTTCGGATTTCGAATTTATCGCCGGCACGCTCGGGGCCGGGAGGAACAACACCGCGACGCTCGCGGAACTCCTCACGGACGCGGAAATGCGCGACTCGATCCTCGATAGCGAGGCCCTTTTCCAGGCGGTGCTGCAGGGCGACGCGCAGCTCCGCATCTCGCCGCAGTGCTACTTTTACATCCTGCTCCGCCATGTGCTGAAGGAGCGCGGCATCTCGAACCGCGAGACGTGCGACTACCTCGCCTCGCTGCTGGAGAAATTCTCCGTCACCGAGCGGATGCGCGCACCGGGAGGCGCGGGCTGCGGGCCGCAGCAATATGTGAGTGATCTGCTGCTCGCGCTGCAAAAGGCGTCGGCGTCGCAGGCGTTTCTGCTGCGCGCGCACATCGGGAACTACACGCTGTTCATCTCGGGCGTTTTCCAGGATCGCGTGGAGAGCCGCAGCCGTCGCGGCGGGCCGGACATCGGGTTTCTCGAGAGCGTGGGCGCGGCGAATTTCCAGAGCGCGGCGGAGCATCCGTTCGCGCGGCAGCACGCGCTGTCGCCGGTCTTCGGGGAGCTGAGCGAGCGTTTCCACGATCTGCGTCTCGCGCTGAACGAGACGGCGGAAAGGCACATGCACCTGGACGAAGCACCGCCGGTCATTTTGGGCGGCGGCGGATGGAATGACGAATGACTAATGAGGAAAAAATTTCCAACGACGAGTGAACAGGCCGCGTGTGCGGGCCACACTGATTGCCGGGTTCCGCCTTCGTCATTCCACCGATGAGCACGCTCTTCGCCGAGATCACACGCCTCCTCGAACGCACCTACGCCGCGAGCGGCGTGGCGCTGGAGGACTGCCTGATCGGGAGCGAGCGCTGCGATCATCTCACTCGGCTCGCGGGTGCGCAGGCGCGGGAGCTGAGCGAGATCGCGCGCACCTTCCTCCGGCACAGCGGGGAGAATCTTTTCATCGGCATCTACTATTCGCGCTGGCTCATCGAGCAGCTCGAGCGGCATGACCCGCGGCGCGGGCTGAGCGACTCGAACATCGCGCACCTCATCGCGTTCGTGGAGGAGATCGATCACGCGCTGCACGCGTCGCTCGCGTTCCAGCGCGGCGAGCGCGACATCATGGCCGAGGATTTCGCGCGCAACCTCGAACTCCAGGCACGCGTGGACACGTATCTCGTGCTGCTGCTCTTCACCGCGTTTTTCCGCAAGTCGCAGCGCATCTCGCAGACGGATCGCCGCTGGCTGCGCTTCCATCTTTTCGAGCGCGAGAATCCCAGCTCATTTTCCGACCCGAACCTGCGCGGGCGCTATCTTGAGACGACTCAACTCGGCGCGCAGTACACGCGCTTGCTCGACGCGCTGAACGCCGCGCGGCGCGTGGATGAGATCCGCATTTTCCACGCGCTCGATTACGCGGGAAAAAAGGAGCGCATCCTCCTGCTCGGAGCGCCGCGCGGGGCGGAGGACAACGCGGGCTGAGGTCTCGAAGGATATCCCGGCAGTCGGGCAGGGCCTTGGACGTT
>BJFP01000711.1 GCA_014189875.1 Verrucomicrobiota bacterium
GGAGTCAGGCAGGATTTGGGTGAAGCGTCCGCTGAACGTTGTCTCCGGCGGCGCGGCGAAATCCCCGAAGCCAAAAACCCCGCCCGCGCCCGTGCGGATGATCGGCAAAAATTTCTGCCGGCAACTGGTGCGCGATTCACCGGTGAGCACGACGACTTCCCGCCGGTGGAGCGATTACGACAGCGGCACGGTGAGATCGAGCGTGTCGTCGGGCGATGCCGTTTTCATCCACGCCTCCATAATCATCCACGCCTCCATAATCATCACCGCCGCTGTCGCTGCGTGCGCCCCGCAGATGAGCCGCGCGAGATTGGCGAATTGATCCTTCGCGCGCTCGTCCTTGAGCGACGAAGGGATGAAACAAATCGGCCCGCCGCGCCCACCGATTCGCTGCCGTGACAATCTCTCGCTCTGCCGCGAGGTCACCGCAGATGGCGTGATGTAGTCTGAGCGTCTCGCCGAGCACCCCGATCGCGTCTTCGCCCATTTCATTCCCGGCAAAAAGCTCCGCCCGCACCTCCGCGAAGTTCAGCCCCAGTTGTTCGTATCGAGCGATTTGCGGTCGGTAATCCGCGATGTGCTTCTGAAACGTCAGCTCGGGAGTTTTTTTCGTTTCGGCATGAGCGTTTACGTTTCTCGATCTTCGTTTTCACCGGAACGAGTTCATCCTCATCGCGCACGGTCGCGCCGCAAACCGGGCAGCGATAGCGGCCCCCTGCCAGTTCCTTGAAGCGCAGCCCCGTATCCTCTTCGAGGGCAGCCGGGCGGACGGTGATGAGGAAGCCGCTGAACGTGACGTCCTCGAGCAGCCCGCATTTCGCACACGCGAGTAATTCGCGATCATCCGCAAACATTCCCAATGCCTGCGCCCGCTTTTGCAGGGCTACGATCTCCGAGGCGAGTGCGCGCAGAGCTTTCATCCGGTGATCTATTTTTCCGGCATCAGAGTTGGGATGACTTTGTTGCCGTGGCGGCGGTAGATGCGGAAATCCGAGTCCAACGTGAAGACCGTGCTGTCCCGGTGGCGTTCGCTCAGGCGCACCAGGCAGGCATCGGCCAGTGACATGGGCCGGTCACGGTAGCGGCTCATCAGAGTGCGCAGGTCGGCCAGTTGATCCTCGATCTCCAAGCCCACCCGCAAAACGCCCCGCTCCAGCAATTCGAAGAGCGGATCGGTCTCCCGCCCCTCGCGCTTCAGCAGAAAGGCGGCTTCGGTCAGCACTGGCTCACAGGTGAGCAAGGGCGGGTGCAGCCGTTTCCATTGCTCGCAAACCCAGACGTGATGCTCCGAGCCGGCGGCCAGAAAGGTCACCAGCGGACCGGTGTCCAGCAGCACCGCGCCCTTCACTGGCCGAAGTCCTCCATATGCTTCGGGTTGGTCGCCAGATCACGCGGCAGACCTTTCAACGAACCGGCTAGGTCGCTGGCCAGATCGTAGCAGGTGGCCTTGCCGCCGACGGGACGGGCGTCCAGCGACTGCTCCAGGCACTCGCGGACCAGTGATGATTTGGTGGTGCCGCGCGCGCGCGCGGCCTCTTCCAGACGTTCCAGCAGCCGATCCGGAAGTTTGAGCGAGATGGTATTCATGG
>BJFP01000712.1 GCA_014189875.1 Verrucomicrobiota bacterium
CCGGCGGACGACTGCGAATGGCAAGCGTGCGTGGACCTCATCGCGTAGCAGCGTGGGTGCAGAGGGCCAGCTGCGGTGGCGTTTGCGGTCGATGCTGCTTCAGCATAGGCGCCATAAAACCAACTGCCTCGAAAACTGAACTGTCACTATCCACCCACCTCTGATTCTAATAGTTTCATGCCCACAGACACACGCACCCTCCGAGTTGCCTCCGTCCAGTGTGAAAGCAAACCTGCCGACCAAGAAGCGAACTTCCTGAAGATCGAGCGCTTTGTGAAAGATGCCATCGCTCAAGGTGTCCGATTGATCGTTTTCCCTGAATGCTGCATCACGGGCTACTGGTTCATTCGCAATCTTTCGGTCGAGGCACTGACCGCACTCGCCGAACCTGTCCCAGATGGCCCAAGCACACAGCGTTTGATCGCGCTGGCGCGCGAACACCGCGTCAGTATCGGGGCCGGATTGGTCGAAGCCGCCGAGGGCGCATTTTTCAACACCTACGTCGTCGCATTGCCGGACGGCTCGATTCACCGCCATCGGAAACTGCATGCCTTCGAGCACGCCGCCATTCGCAGCGGCACGGATTACACCGTCTTCGATTTGCCCGACGGTTTTCGAGCGGGGGTGCTGATTTGCTACGACTGCAATGTCTTCGAGAATGTTCGCATCACCGCGCTGCGGGGAGCCGAGATCCTCATCGCGCCGCATCAGACCGGCGGCGTGCGGAGCCGGAACCCGCATCTGCTGGGGTTGATCGACCGGCAGCTTTGGGAGAATCGTCACGCCGATCCGGAGTCGATCGAGCGAGAGTTTCGGGGCGACAAAGGGCGGGGCTGGCTGATGCGCTGGCTCCCGAGCCGGGCGCACGATAACGGCCTGTTCCTCCTCTTTAGCAATGGCGTCGGCGTGGACGACGACGAAATCCGGACGGGCAATGCGATGATCCTGGATCCCTACGGCCGCGTTCTCGCTGAAACCTGGAAGGCGGAGGACGCGATGGTGATTGCGGATTTGGACGCGGGCCTGCTCTGTGACGCGACCGGCCGGAACTGGATCCGCGCCCGCCGCCCCGATCTCTACACACCGCTCACGGTGCCGACCGGTCTTGAGTGCGACACCCGCAAGCTGAAGTTTGAAGAGTGAGTCACCCGCGCCGAACAAGATTATGAGAACGACAATCCCTGCCGAACCGTCAACCGCGACTCTCGTGGTGCACAGCCCGCGGCCCACGGCCAGATACTCGCGCACGGCTTTCTTCACGCGCGCCACCTTGTTCGGCCCGCCGCGATAGACGATGTGGCTGGTGGTGCGATGGAGGTCCTTGAGCTGGCGCCGTAAAAGGGTCTCGATAATGGATACAGACGCGTTTCGCCAACACTGACAGCCTCCTCACGGGCTTCCTTGAACGACACTCGCCACCACCGGTGACGCCGCAATCAACCCCTCCTCCTCATTCATCCCCCTCCGGGGCTCGCTTGCGGACGCTGACGCGACATCTGATGCACCACTGTGCGCACAACTTCACCTGTGGTTCCAACGCGTGCCGTGTGCGCTCAGAGAACATTTGCTCGCCATGCTCGATGGTAAG
>BJFP01000713.1 GCA_014189875.1 Verrucomicrobiota bacterium
TTCGCTCCGGTTCAGCGTTGAGGCTTTCGAGGTTGGCGAGGACGAGGAGCTGCTCGATGGTGGCGTGGTCGCGCATGTTGCCGTCGAGCCTGGGGTTTGCGTCGCGCCACTGGCGGGCGGTGTGGCCGAAGAGGGCTGCTATTCGGCGGGGCGCAATCTCAGCGTGGTGCGAGCCCCACGCATGGAGGCGTTCCCGAGGAAATCCACCTGCTGGAGCACGCCGGCGTCGTCGAGGAGGAACTCGGCGATGATTTCCTCCGCCCTGCGTTCGTGGTGGAGCGTGAAGCGGGTGAGGGTGCGCGTCCGGTTGTCACGCTCGATGGATTCCTTTCCGGTGCATTCGAGGCGGTAGCTTTCGTTCGACTGCGGGTGCATCCGGAATTCGTTGAAGACGCGCCCGATGCCCCATTCGCCTTCGGCATCCGCAGGCAGTGCGGTGACGATGCGCATGAGCGAGAAGAGCGTGACGGTGTCTGGCGGGTAGTCGAGAATTTGATCAGGTGATTTGGCCGCGCCCGCGGCGCGGACGGTGGCCTTGCCGTCGGCGACGGTGAGGGTCTGCTGTCTGCGCGTGGTGCCGCGCACGCTCTCGGCGGCGATCTGCTTCACGCGCAATGCGGCGCCTTTTTCCACGACGGTCTTGCGCGTCAGCGATGTGGCATTGGCCATGGTGAGCGTGAGTGCGTCGTCGAGAGTGATGGAGTCGTTCGCGACCGTGGTTTTCATCTCGAAGCGGCCGGTGATGGCTTCCTGAGCGTTCACGATTTCGATCACATCGTAGCTCCGCGCGGGCGCTGCATCGAGCGAGGCGACATTGAACCGGGCCTGATCGAGCGGTGGCGCCGGGGGAAGGCTGCCCGGTTTTGCGTCGGCCGCTGGAACGCCAGCGGGAGCCTTCTGGCCCGGGCGCTGCCAGGCGATTTCGGACAGGGCCGCGACCGGGAACTTCACGTCGCCGAGGAGGGTGCTGCGGCATGACACGATGCCACCGGCGAGAGTGAACGATTGCACGGTGAGCACTCCGCCGCCTGTGAGGCGCAGGCGCGTTCCCGGCCTGGGCGCGACGGGCGGCCCGGTGAACTCGATCATCAGCGCGCGCTTCGACGGGAACTCGACATCGCCGCCGTCGTAGCGCACGCGGATTTCTTCCGGCGTGGTGCTTTCGATGGTGCCTGGCGTTTCGTCGCCGTTGATGAGTGAGATCACGTCCGACAGCAGCGGCGCGGGTTCCGCAGTCTTCGTGCCGGCGGACTTTTTTGGAAAGGAACCGGCCCAAGGCGCGACCCAGAGATTGGAGAGCGTCATCCCCGGCGCCTGCGCCGACAGGAAAACATGTTTGCCGCGTTTCGGAGATGCCTTTCCTGCGCGTGGCGAATAGCGGCCCGCGAGTTTGCCGTTCACGAACATCGCGAGTTGCCCGGTCTTACGATCCGCGAGGAAGCGGAAGTGGTGCGCGCTGCCTTTCACGCCGGCCGACGCCAGCTCCACGTTCAGCGCCTGCGGCTGCATGGCGCCGGGCTGCGGCGTCATGTCCTGAATTGTCACCTGATTCCCGCCGAAGTCGATCGACAGGCCGCCACCCCGCACC
>BJFP01000714.1 GCA_014189875.1 Verrucomicrobiota bacterium
CCTCACGCCGCCTGCTGCTTGATCTCCTCGCGCAGTTTTTCGCTCGATGAGATCGTCTGATCGAGAATGTTCGGCACCGTGGGCCGCGCCTGCGCGCGGACGTAGATCTGGTAGCTGAACAGGCTGCGGAAGCCCCAGAGCCACACGAAGAATCCGTTGATCGCCATGACGATTTTTCCAATGACGCCATTGCCGACGACCTTCGGAAACGGCGCGGGGATGCCGCGCATTTCGAGGACATTATAGCCGGTCTGCTCGAAGAGTTCGCGCAGCGAGTTCCATGTGAAGAGCCGCGTGTGCGTGCGATCCAGGATGCCCTTGCGCCCGTAGTTGAACTGGCCGAAGAAAAGCATCATCCGCGTGACGAAGAAGGCGATGTTCGCCGTGGTGAGGATGATCTCGGGGCGCTTGTGCACCGCCTTTTCCCGCAATATCTCCATGAAGACCTCCGGGTCCTTGAGATGCTCGATGATGTCGAGCATGAAGATCTGATCGTAGCCGGAGATGTCCACCGGCACGGGCTCGGCCTCGATGTCCCACTTGCGGTAATCCACGTTCGACTTGCCGCCCTTGTCCGGCGAATACTGATCCAGCCCCGTGACGTGCGCGGCCTTTTCCGCCATAAGTTCCGCGACGTGGCCGCGCCCGCAGCCGATATCGAGGACACGCGCGCCGGGCTTCACGGACTTGATGGCGCGCTCGTGCGAGCTGTCGTAGCCGAGCTTCAGATCGTAAGTCTCCTCGACGGGGCCGACGTCGTATTTGCGATCGTAGAGCAGGTTCTTGCTGTGGAGCTTCGCGCGCACGACGGCCTTGCAGCAGTCCCACGCGTACTTGATGCCGTTCACGCGGCAGATTTCGTCTCCGTAAAAAGTGGGGATCGGCAGCTCGACGATCCGCATCCCGGCGAAGTGGAGCTGGATGATGATGTCCGTATCGAAGTGAAAGTCGTTCGCATTCCGCTCGAAGGGCAGCTTCTTCAACGCCGCGACCGAGTAGAGCCGGTAGCCGCTGTGGAATTCACTCAGCTTCGTGCCGAGCACGCAGTTCTCGAACGCGGTGAGCACCTGGTTGCCGAGCCATTTGTAGAGCGGCATCCCGCCCGCAAGCGCGTCCTGTTTGCGCAACATGCGCGAACCGAAGACCGCGTCCGCCTCGCCGCGGATGAATGGCTCGATGAGTTCGGGCAATTTTTCCGGCGCATACTGTCCGTCGCCGTGGATGAGCGCGACAATGTCGAAGCCGTTCTCAATCGCATAACGGTAGCCGAGCTTCTGGTTGCCGCCGTAGCGCTGGTTCTCGGGGTTGCGGAGAATGGTGATGCGGAAATCGCCCTCGCGATCCTCGTGCTTCAGCCCGGTGGCAAAGGTGCGATCCTTCGAGGAATCATCAATGATGAGGACCTCGACACCAGGACGCCGGAGGGACGACGGGATGCGGTCGAGGACGCCGGTGATGGTCGTCTCGGCGTTGTAAGCGACGATGAAAATGAGGACGCGTTTCTGCGTCGGAGCGGGCGTGTCGGACATGGTTGGGCAGCGGGAGAATAGCGGGATGCGTGCCGCGGTCGAGCCTCGCGTCACCG
>BJFP01000715.1 GCA_014189875.1 Verrucomicrobiota bacterium
CCAAACTCCTGACCAACGGATCGAATGGCAGCAAGCCCCCGCATGATGAAGTGGCGACTTTCGCCTATCTCATCTGGGAGCAGCGGGGACGCGCCGAGGGCCATGACATGGACGACTGGCTGGAGGCCGAGACGCAACTGCACTCCATGCGGGGCTAAGGACTCCTGCCGGGCATTTGGCAGCGGGTATCGCGTATCGCACCCCGCTCTGCATGGGCATCAGAAGGTAGGAAAAATTCCTATTCCGGCCTTAGCATTCGTCTGAGCGCCAATGAGGCGGTCTGCCCATTGTCCGCGTGAGCGCTCCGGCACTAGGATTCGGCACACTGTGCCTGCCTTTGCCAGAGGACAGCAGGCTGCAGGGGCTATTCCCGACTGCGTCCCTGCAACACAGCACCCAGATACCCACATGCACTATTTCTTAATCCGACAGAACAACGAACTGCAGCACTTGCCGCAGTTCCGACTCATTGCTCCCGCCACGGCATCCGGGGCTGATGGTGATGCGGATGGCGCAAGCACCGCTTCCAATGGGAAAAAACCGGCCCACTTCGTCTGCCCGCTTGGAACGACGGAGCTGCCCATGGCATTTCTGGTGGTGGATGAGGATGCGATCGTACGTGCCTGCAATGGACGCATGTTGAGAACCGGGAAGGCCGATTTCATCCTCAGCGGCACCATCACCGATGAGTATGAGGCACCCTATCGGAATCAGGCGCTGGACGGCATCCGTGCGGCTCTCTCGGCGATCTCGGAATGACCGCGCTTCACGAATTCGCAGTGCAGTCATGGCAGAGTGATCCACAGGGGATGTGTGCTGCCCACGCTCTTGCCTTTCTCGATCTGCGGAACACGATGGCGGCCTCATGGCTATGAAAAAATCGCAGCGCGCCACCCCCACGAGAAAGGCCAAGCAGACCGTTGCGGCAGAGGCGTCCTCATTATTCCCCATCGTCGGCGTGGGAGCGTCAGCGGGTGGGCTGGAGGCGGTGACGCAACTGCTCCGCACCCTGCCCGGCGATGCGCGTCTGGCGATCGTGCTCGTGCAGCATCTCGCTCCCGGCCAACCGAGCGCGCTGGTGAGCCTGCTGTCGCGGATCACGAAGATGAGCATCGCGGAGGCGAAGAACGGGATGCGCGTGGAACGGGGGCATGTGTATGTGATCCCTCCGAACAAGGTGATGGGAATCGCCAATGGAATCCTGAAGCTGTTGCCGCGGGCGACGGCGGCGGAGCCTCATGCGCCGGTGAATTTCTTCTTCCGCGCGCTCGCGGAGGATCAGAAGGAACGCGCGGTCGGCATCATTCTCTCCGGGACGGGGGACGACGGCTCGCTGGGGCTCGAGGCGATCAAGGGAGCGGACGGGATCACCTTTGCCCAGACGGAAAAATCCGCGAAGCACACAGGCATGCCGGCGAGTGCGAGCGGCTCGGCGGACTTCATCCTTCCGCCGGAGGGGATCGCGGCGGAACTGCTCCGCATCGCGAGTCATCCGCGCAGGCTGCTTGTGCGCACGGCGGATGCGGCGGGACCCGTGCCGGTGGGCGGCAGCGAGGTCAAACCGATCTTCGCGCTGC
>BJFP01000716.1 GCA_014189875.1 Verrucomicrobiota bacterium
GCGGAGAAGAACCCAAAGACCGTGAAGGCCGTGCTCAAGGCTCTGCACGAGGCGAGAGTGTGGCTCGACAAGATGGAGAATCGCGAGGAGCAGGCGAAGATCGTCAGCGGCGCGACCTACATCAACTGCCCGCCCGAGACGATTCTCGGCCGCCTCCAAGGCAAATACATCATGGGCGACGGCCGCAAATTTCGCGACCCGGACTACATGATCTTCAGCGACCGCAACTGCAACTACCCGCAGCTCAAATACTGCAAGTGGTGGCTCACGCAACTCCGCCGATGGGGCTTCACCGAAGGTGCGCCGGACTACGAGGGAATCGCGAAACAGGTGATGCGTCCCGACATTTACGAGGAGGCGATGAAGGAAATCGGCTTCAAGCATGCGGGCGCGAGCGATGCGTCGGAGACACTCTTTGACGGATCAAAGTTCGACCCGAAGGCTGACATGGAGGCGTTCGCCGCAAGCTTCGCGGTGAAGTCACTGAAAGGATAGGCCATGGACTTCATCAAGCGTTACAAACTGGACAGTCTGCTCCTGCCCTGCATCGGCATCGCCGCGTTCTTGCTGCTGTGGGTCGTGATCGCAGGGCGGATGACGGTGACGAAATCCGTGGACGACTTCGGCGATCCTGTGGTGAAAACGACGCGCACCGGAATCTCCGCCGACCTTCCCACGCCGGTCGAGACGTGGAACTCGAGCAAGCTGTATATCACGCAGCCATTCGCGAAGCGCGGTGAGTTGGATCAGGGCATTCTGGCGTTTGCAAAACTCTCGCTGATCCTCGTCATGCAGGGATACCTCATTGCGTTGCTCATCGGAACGCCAATCGGGTTTTTCCTCGGGCTGTCGAAGACGTTCACGAAGGCGATGGACCCGATCATCCAGGTGCTGCGACCGGTTTCGCCGCTCGCGTGGTTCCCGCTCGGGCTGATCCTTTTCAGCTCGGTGAAACTGCTCGACGGCTCCGGCAAGACGGTCTTCGGCGCGAGCGATGCGGCCGCACTTTTCACCATCGCGATCTGTGCGATGTGGCCGACGGTGATGAACACCGCCGTCGGTGTTCGCGCCGTGCCGACCGACTACTTGAACGTCGCGAAGGTGCTGAAACTCTCGCGGAGCAAGACGCTGTTCAAGGTACTGCTGCCCGCAACGCTGCCCTACATGTTCACGGGCTTCCGGCTTTCGCTCGGCATCGCGTGGCTCGTCATCGTCGCCGTGGAAATGCTCACCGGACGCCCCGGCGTCGGCGGCTTCCTGTGGCAGGAATACAACGCGAACCACTACGCGCAGATCATCCTCTCCATCCTGTCCATCGGCATCATCGGCCTGCTCCTTGACCGCCTGATGTCCGTCGTGGAGTCGCGATTCAAGACCGCCTGACCCATGCCTCTTCTCGAAATCGAACGCGCATACAAAGGCTACGGCCCGAAATGGGATCGGACGGAGGGTTTGTCGGACATCAATCTGGAGGTCGAGAAGGGGGAGTTTGTCGCGATCGTCGCCTTTTCCGGCGCGGGGAAAACAACGCTGATCAATCTGCTCAGCGGGCTTGGTGCGCCCGACAAAGGTGTGGC
>BJFP01000717.1 GCA_014189875.1 Verrucomicrobiota bacterium
GATCATTTCGGCGAGGAATACAAGGTGATGGGACTCGCCGCGTACGGCGAACCGAAGTATGTGGACGCGCTCAGGCAGTTCGTCTCGACGGACGGGAAGGGGAACTACCGGCTCGATGAAAAATACATCCGCGCGAGCGGCGGGAGCTTCGAGGAGTGCATCAATGAAAAGGGTGAAATCGTCCTCGCGCGGCTCTACACGGACGAGCTGGTGAAGAAGCTCGGGAAGCCCCGCAAGCGCGGCGACGAGCTCACGCAGCGCGACAAGGATCTCGCGGCGTCGTGCCAGAAATATTTCGAGCAGATCGTGCTGGAACTCCTCGCGACGCTGCACGGCCAGATGCCGACGGACAGGCTCGTGACCGCCGGCGGCTGCGCGCTGAACGGCGTGTGCAACGCCCGCATCCGCCGCGAGACGCCGTTTCAGAAAACCTACATCCAGTGCGCCGCGTCCGACGACGGAACTGCGATCGGTGCGGCGCTGCACGTCTGGAATTCTGTGCTGAAAAAACCACGCTCGCCGCTGATCGATCACGCCTCGTGGGGGCCGGAATATTCCGCCGCCGAGTGCGAGGCGGCGCTGAGGGCCGCGGGGCTTTCATACGAGCGGTTCGATGGCGATGCGCTCTACCAGCGCGGCGCGGCGCATCTCAAGGGCGGTCATGTGATGGGCTGGTACCAGGGCCGCAGCGAGTGGGGCCCGCGCGCGCTGGGCAACCGCTCGATCGTCGCGAACCCCGGCTGGCCGGGGATGAAAGATCTCATCAATGCGAAGATCAAACGCCGCGAGGCCTTCCGTCCGTTTGCGCCCTCGATCCTCGCGGATCGCGTGCCGGAGTATTTCGAGCAGGATGTCGAGAGCCCGTTCATGATGCATGTCGTGAAAATCCGCGCCGACAAACGCACGGAACTCGCTGCGGTCTGCCACGAAGATTTCACAGGCCGCCTGCACACGGTGAAGCGTTCGCAGAATGAAAAGTACTACGGACTGATCAGCGAGTATGCGCGGCAGTCCGGCACGCCCGTGGTGCTGAACACGAGCTTCAACGAAAACGAGCCGATCGTGGACACGCCCGCGCAGGCCATCGCGTGCTACGAGCGGACGGACATGGACGTGCTGTGCCTCGGGCCGTTCGTCGCGACGAAGCCGGGCAAGTCGCTGCCTGCCGCCGTCTAAAAATCCGCAGCCGCTCATGGAGGATTTTTGATCATGAGCACTGCCTGCCGAGTCCCGGTTTCGATTCTGATTCCCATCAAGAACGAGGCATCGAACCTCCCGCGCTGCCTCGACGCAGTCGCGTGGGCGGATGAGATTTTCGTCGTGGATTCGCAGAGCACGGACGGCTCGCAGGAGATCGCGGAGCGGCATGGCGCGAAGGTCGTGCAGTTTGAATTCAACGGCACATGGCCGAAGAAAAAAAACTGGGCGCTCGAAAACCTGCCGTTCAAGCACGAGTGGGTCTTCATCCTCGATGCGGATGAGGTGATGCCGCCGGAGGCCGAGGCGGAGTTCCGCGCGATCGTGACCGATGCGAATCACCCCGTCGCGGGCTATTGGATCAACCGGCGCTTCATG
>BJFP01000718.1 GCA_014189875.1 Verrucomicrobiota bacterium
CGCCTCATCGTCTGCGACGGCAGCGCGCCCGGCTCCTCCCCGCGCGAGTTCCTCGACCGCGTCATCCAGCTCATTCCGCACGCCGTCACCTCCGCCAAACAAAGCGACCTCCCGCAAATCATGAAGGGCCTCACCGACGACCTCGCGCGCCGCACCGGCGACGAACCCCCCGGCACCACGCCCACGACGTTCGTGTTCATCCACGGCCTCCAGAAATTCAACAAACTCCGCCACGAAGACGACTACAGCTTCGGCTCCGGCGACGCCGACGCCCCGCCGAACCCCGCCGTCCTCCTCAACACCCTCCTCACCGAAGGCACGCGCCACGGCTTCCACGTCATCGCCACCTGCGACAGCTACAACAACGCCAGCCGCTTCCTCAGCCGCAAAGCCCTCGGCGAATTCGAACTGCGCGTCCTCTTCCAGATGAGCGCCAACGACTCCGCCAGCCTCATCGACAACCCCAAAGCCAGCACCCTCGGCCTCCACCGCGCCCTCTTCTACAACGAACAAGAAGGCCAGCTCGAAACCTTCCGCCCCTACTCGCTGCCCGACACGGAGTGGCTGGAACAGACGGGGAGGGAGCTGAGGAGGTTGGTGGGATAACAATTCTGCTGCCCGCGACCACTGAACGAAGGGCCGGAGGGTCAGTTCTTGATTATGGCTACTGGTGGCGAACAACCGGACAAATTGGGCACCACCGCCGGCGTCCACGATGGCGCAGGTGATTCTCGCGTCCTCGGGGGCCGGATATAGGCTCGCCACGGCGTCGCGGGTTTCGACGAAGCCGACGCAATTGCCAGTATCAAGAGCCGGACCCTCTCGGAAGAGCAAATCCAAGCTGCTCAGATTCCAACTCTTTTTCCAAATTACGCAGGTGTTCGTTCCTCGGATGCTTCTGCCGCCCATCCCGGACCAATCGAAGCATCGATAGTATGAAAGCCTTTTGCTCAATCAAAGATGGCATCCCAGTTCTTACCCACTGGAGAATATTACTTCCAAGGATGTGATAAGAATGCGGATCCTTCGCGCCTCTGAGCGCAATATTCTCCTGTAGCATTTTAATCGCTTCATCGACAAATTCTCCCGCGGCGACTGCATTGGGATTACTGAGCGCCTTTCGGAAGAGGAGATAGCCAAACTCTTATTGTGTGTTCAAGTCGCGATCGTTGAGGCTTCGGGCGGTAATCAGGTAGCGCTCGGCAAGCCCCAGGTTTCCAAGTTCAAGCTCAAGGCTTCCACGGTGAAGCCAAAAATTAAAATCACGACTCAGTAATTCCTCCAGTTCTCCATATAAATTTTTTGCTTCTTCGGTCCCGACGTTTTTTCGTAGAAAATCATGGTTTAGAATCCGTTGCAATAGACGGCGCGGTTGCGAGGAGGTGCGTGAGTCAGATGTTATGTGAACGGCGGCACTGAATGCTAAGCCTTCAAGCACCTCTGCCAATTGCCCATTTTGCGATAGTCGTTCGAATACTACATCGGCAATAACTCGATGACGGAGTCCATATTGCGTCTTTGAGCAACTCAGCAAATGTCGCGCTGTCAAGCGCTGCAAGGCATTCATTACTAC
>BJFP01000719.1 GCA_014189875.1 Verrucomicrobiota bacterium
CGGGGGCGAAAAAATTGAAGACCACGATGGGCATCCGGTTGTCCTGACAGAGGCTGAACGCGGTGGAATCCATGACGTTCAGCCGGCGCTGGAGCGCCTCGCCGTGCGTGATGCGATCGTATTTTTTTGCCGTCGGATCCTTCATCGGATCCGCGGTGTAGATGCCGTCCACTTTCGTCGCCTTCAAAATCACATCCGCGCCGATTTCATTCGCGCGCAGCGCAGCGGCGGTGTCCGTGCTAAAGAACGGATTTCCAGTGCCCGCGACGAAAATTACGATGCGTCCCAGCTCGAGATGCCGCACCGCTTTTCTCCGGATGAACGACTCCGCGACCGCATCCATGCGGATGGCCGTCTGCACGCGTGTCTGCAAGCCGAGGCCTTCGAGCGTGCTCTGGAGCGCGAGGCCGTTGATGACCGTCGCAAGCATTCCCATGTAGTCCGCCGTCGTGCGCTCCATGCCGCGATGGCTCGCGCTCAGGCCGCGCCAGATGTTGCCGCCGCCGATGACGATCCCGATTTCCACGCCGAGCGAATGGATGGATTGGATGTCCTCCGCCATCTGCTGCGCGATCTCCGGCGTGATCGTCTCGTGACTGCCGGGAGCGCGCAATGCCTCGCCGCTGAGCTTCAAAAGGATCCTGCGGAATTTCGGCGTGGCGGGCTTGGAGGCGGACTTCGGCATCGGGGCGCACAGGAAAGCGAAAGCGTTTCCGCATGGAAAGGGGAAAGCGGGGCGAGTTGAGAATTGAATGTTGAGAGTTGAGAGGCGTCCGATCTTTTTCCTCACAACTCTCAACCCTCAACTCTCAACTTTCTTCCCAGCATCAGGTGGAAATTCCCGAGCGGGAACTCGTCGTCGAGCGCGAGCGCGAGCCATGCCTTCGGATCGCTCTCATCCGGCAGCACGCCGGGTTTCCAGCGCGAGCCGACATTGGGATGCACGTGCCTGCTCACAAATTCATGCGCGGCCAGCCAGAGCGCGACGCGCGAATATTCCGCGCCGATCTTGTAGAGCGTGTGGATCTCCGCATCGAGCGCGGCCATCGCGGCCGGCAGAGCGTCCCATCGGATTTCGAGATGGTTGTCGCGCCACAGCACGGCGTCACTTTGATGCAGCGCGCCGAAGAGAATCTGCCCGCCGAGCGCGTCGTAATTCCGCGCGCGCGAACCGGTGATCGGGAAACGCAGGATGCGGTCGAGCACGATCGCCCAGCACACATTGCGCGCAAATGGGAAGCCCTCGCGCGCGAGCCGGTGCGCCTCGCCAAACGCGCGCACATCCACGCGCAGCTCCTCGATCGCATACATCCAGAACGGCGCACGCTGGCGGATCATGAACGGGTCGAACGGCAGGTCGCCGAGCGCGTGCGACTGGTCGTGGATGAGATCCCACAGCGCGCACGTCTGCTCGACGACGGTGCGGCTCGCGAGCATGCACTCCAGGGCAATCGCATCAAATGGCGAGGAGCTTGAGGAGGTAGCGATGATCCCATGCGGCGATTTTCTGTTTGGTGCGCACGCCGCGTTTTTTGGTGGTGTCTTGGCGCAGGAGATTGAGGGCAAGGTG
>BJFP01000720.1 GCA_014189875.1 Verrucomicrobiota bacterium
GATTGCGCTACGCCTGCGTGACTGCGCTGATCAGCTTGCCGAGCGTGCCCTTGGCGTCGCCGTAGAGCATGCCGGTGTTCTGCTTGACGAAGAGCGGGTTTTCGATTCCGGCGAAGCCCTTGCCCTTGCCGCGCTTGAGCACGATGACGGAGCGCGCAAGATCCACGTCGAGGATCGGCATGCCAGCGATGGGGCTGCCGGGATTGTCGCGCGCGTCGGGATTCACCACGTCGTTTGCACCGATGACCACCGCGACATCGGTGTTCGGAAAGTCGGAGTTGATCTGCTCCAGTTCGAAGAGCTGCGAATACGGCACGTCGGCTTCGGCGAGCAGCACGTTCATGTGGCCGGGCATGCGGCCGGCGACGGGATGGATCGCATATTTCACCGTCACGCCGCGCTCTTCGAGCACGGAGGCGAGTTCGCGCACGACGTGCTGCGCCTGCGCGGTGGCCATGCCGTAGCCGGGCACGAAGATGACCTGCCGCGCGTAGGCAATCTGCGTCGCGGCGTCCTCGATATTGATCTCGCGCGGCTCGCCGCTCGCGCCTGTCGTCGCGGGACCGGCGGCGCTGCCGAATGCTCCGAAGATCACATTTGTGATCGAGCGGTTCATCGCGCGGCACATGAGCACCGAGAGGATGAAGCCAGAAAAACCATTCAGCGTTCCCGCGATGATGAGGACGTTGTTGTTGATCGCAAAGCCGGTGGCGGTGGCTGCGAGGCCTGCGTAGGCGTTCAGCAATGACATGACGACCGGCATGTCCGCGGCGGCAATGGGCAGCACGAGCATGAGACCGAACACGAGCGACAGCGCGAGCATGAGGTAAAACGCGAACGCTGCGCCGGGGCTGAAGACCAGAAACACGACTGCGCCAAGCGAGACGGCGAGGATGCCGAGGTTCACGTAGTTCTGTCCTTTGAATGTGATCGGCGAACCGCGCATCAGCTCCTGCAGCTTTGCGGCGGCGACGATGCTCCCGGTCGTCGTCAGCGCGCCGAGGAGCACCTCGATGCCGATGGCGATCATCTGTGGCTTCTCAATCTGCGCGCCGTGCCGCGCGTATTCCGCGATGCCGACGAGCGTGGCGGCGAGCGCGCCGAATCCGTGCGAGAGCGCGGTGAGCTGCGGGAGCGCGGTCATGGCCACGCGCTGCGCGAGCACGCCGCCGATGGCTCCGCCGACGACGAGGCCGACGATGATCCACTCGTAGCTTACGATCTTCTTGTGCAGCAGCGTGCCAATGATCGCGAGCAACATGCCGATCTCCGCGAAGTGCATCCCACGGCGCGCGGTGTCCGGGTGGCTGAGACTTTTCAGTCCGACGATGAAGAACACCGATGCGAACAGGTAGCTGAACTCAACGAAGTAGTGATGCATCGCGCGCTATTCCTTCCCCTTCGCTGGCGGCGCCTCTTTCCGTCGGAAAAACTTGAGCATCCGCTCGGTGATCCAAAATCCGCCGACGACATTGATGGTCGCACAGATGACCGCGGTCACACCGAGCACCGTGCTGAGCACGCCATGATTTCCGCCCGCGGTGACGAGCGAGCCGACGAGTGAGATG
>BJFP01000721.1 GCA_014189875.1 Verrucomicrobiota bacterium
CATGGTGCGGTTCGGTCGGGAGCATTGCGTTGACGGTGATCGGCACGTCAGGAATCCGGCCGCCGAGCAACTTTTCGCGAATCCAGCGGCCGCGGTGGATGGCGTGGTTGTCGAAGTTGCCCGACTGAGCAATCAACCAACTCGGCTGCGTCAGGATTCCCAGCCGCTGAGCCGAATTCGCATCGAACGGAAGCAGTTTCGCCCATTCGTCCCGCGTGATTTCGGGGCCGTTCGGCGCCGGCGCGAGGAACCAGTCGGGATAGTTCTTCTTCCACTCCACCTTCGGCATCACACCGTACACCATCTGCATCTGTTGCCAGATCCAATGGGTCGGGGTTTCGATCGGCTTGACCTTGTATTTCGTCTCATCGAATGGCTGCCCGGCCTGCTTGGCCCGCTCGGCATCACGCTTTTTCGCGGCGGCCGTGTTGGCCAGGTACGTGCGGTAGTTGTCCAGTTCCGGGGTGCAGATGAAGGACTTACGCGTCGTCAGGAGTGTTCGCAGTACCTGCTCGTCGGAGGCGAGCACCCATTCGACGAGCTTGTCGGTGTCCCTGGCCAGATGGCCGCCGAAAAAGTAACTCCCCTGGACGCCCATCAATTGCATCTCCGAAATGGTGCTGTCGTCCTTGAACACGTCCTCACACGACGTGTAGCCGAAGTACTCCTGGAAGAACCCCAGCAGGCGCGGCTTCGGAATGGCGGGATCGTTCAGGATGCGTTCGACCTGCTTGCGCACGTCTTCGCTGGAAGTCAACTTCCCCTCCGCTACCGCCTGCCAGAGCACCGCATCCGGCTCGCGGTCGGTGAGCGTGAAGGCAATTGCTCTCGCTAGATGCCGCGGCGCCAGAAGGCTTCGCCTCCCGTCCCCTTGCGGCTGCTCGACGCGGTAGAGCACCTCGCGGTGGCACAACACCGCGATCAGGAAACGCTCCGCGACCATCGTCGCGTCGTAAGACTGCAGATCGCGGGTCAATTGGTCGCGGTACTTTTTTAATGCGGCCTCGTCGAGTGGCAACTGGAGCAGGAAGTCAAACGTTTCCGCCACCGCCGCGTCCACTTGTTCCGGCGTCGCCGACTTGCCGGCGCCTAACACCGCCCCCATCTTCTTGATCGGGCCACTGGTGTTTTTGAGCTGCGGCACCATGCTCTTCGCGACTGACGTGCAGTTCCGCACGTGGTGGTCCAGTTCCGCGTCGCTTAACCGGTGGGACGAGGAGTAGTCGGCGAAATCCCACAGCCTGGCGAACGACCAGGGCGATTTGATGCTGCTGGTGTCTATCGTGAATTGCTGACCGAGTCGCGTGAAGAACTGCTTGTAACTCTCGGGCGAGAGTCGCCAGACACGGCCGGGCGTCGCAGCTTCTCCAAAGGACTTGCCGGAGAAGAGCGTGTCGTGGTCTACCCAGTTGCCGCGGGCCGGCTTGAGTGCTTTGAGTTCGTCCACACCCGCGCCGCTGGCCTTCAGCACCGCCTTGACCAACTCAATCGCTTGCTGCCGCTCGGCCATGATCGGCTGCTTGGAATCGATCGGGGGCATTTGATATCCCTCAACCTGTT
>BJFP01000722.1 GCA_014189875.1 Verrucomicrobiota bacterium
TCTTCCAGTGGCCGCACGGGGCACTGGCATGGCAGCGCTCCCCGCGGGGCGCGCGCCCGCGCAGGTGCGTCATGTTTGTTTTCGCTCCCGACTCGTCGAGGAAGACGAGCCGCGCCGGATCTAGGCCGCCTTGCCGGCGGCGCCAGCGCCGGCGTGCCCGCGCGATGTCCGGGCGGTCTTGTTCGGACGCGCGAAGAGTCCTTTTCTATATGTCAGCCCCATCTTCCCAAGGACCACATGGATGGCTTGCAGCGAGCACTCCAGCCCGAGGGCTTAAGGGTCAGATCGGGCTTCCCGTCCAGCAGGGCGCGCATCGCGTGCTCATGGTGCGCCACGATCTCGGGCTTGCGCCCGGCCAAGTGGTGCCGCGGGGCGATGTCCCCGGTGTGCCGGCGCTGTTACTGCATGCTCGGCAACCAGCCGCACGTAAAGCTGAACACCCGCAAGAGCACCGCGACCGAACTCGTGTTCGACTTCGCCGGCGGCACAAACCTGAATCCGCGCCGCGACCAGCACATGCACAGCCTCACGCTCACGCTCCCCTCCGGAGCCAAGGGCGCCGTGCAGAAGCTGTCCTTCACCGGCATTAGCTGGAAAGGCGGCAAGCCAAACCCCTCCTGCGCCTCGACGATGACGCGGGTGAGGTAGGTGGTGCAATGCGTGATGCCGGAGACTTGCCTGTGAACGGGGCCCTGTGCCATATTTGCCGCCGTGAGCACACTTGCTGAAATCGAATTTGCTGTGGATGCGTTGCCCTTGCCGCAGCAGAAAGAGTTGTTCCAGCATCTCGCGGAACGATTGAACGCCCGCGCCGAGCCGAAGCGGCGCTTGCCGCTCGTCCCTGCCACCGGCTCCCCGATCACGCAGACCGAAATTGACGATGCCCTTGATTCCGACTGAGGCGGTGCTCGACGTGAACGTCATCATCGCGTCGGTCTTCGCCGACCATGTGATGCACCCGGTCGCGAGGCAGTTTGTGAATGCGCTGGAGCGTTTTCACACCACACCGATGACTCAGGGCGGCTTTTTGCGGTTTGCCACGCGACCTTGGAAAAATGAGCGCAAGGAGGAGCAGCCGCCGCGACTGACGATGGCTGAAGCGCAGGCGAAGCTGGCAGAATTCACCGCCGCAGACGGCCATGTCTTCCTGCCCGACGATGCTCCGTTCACCGAACTTGGCATGCGTTCCATGCAGGGCCATCGGCAATGGACGGACGCCTACCTTCTCCACCTCGCCCGCAAACACGGTCTGGCGATGGCCTCGCTCGAAAGCCGCATGTCGAACCTCGACACACCAAACACCCCGGTGCTGTTCGTGGTGAGGTAAGCGGTATGCACAGCGTGCTCTTTGAAGTGGCAGGCGGCGCGGTGGTCGTCTATCGTGCGCTGCACCGGAAGGACGCCTGCCAATGACCGCAAAACGTTTGATGAAACTGCATCCCGAAATCATGAGCAAAAACGGCAGGAAGCAATTCGTCGTGCTGCCGTATGAGGTATTCGTCGCCGTGCAGGAGCGCCTGGCGGATGGGGACGACCTGCTCGCACTCCGCAAGGCGA
>BJFP01000723.1 GCA_014189875.1 Verrucomicrobiota bacterium
CCGAGGCCTACGAGCGCCTCATCCTCGACGCAATGAGCGGCGACGCCACGCTCTTCGCCCGCCGCGATGAAGTGCAGGAGGCGTGGAAGTTTGTGGATGCCATTGAGAACGCATGGCACGGCGAAACACGCAGCACGGAACTCGGAGCGCGGAAAGATGGCGCGCCCGGTCTCTTCGAATACGCCGCAGGATCGTGGGGCCCGAAGGAAGCCGACGAACTGCTCGCCCGCGACGGGCATGCCTGCGGAGGATGTAGCCATGCGCACTTGTGGCTTAAAGAATCTGCCCTTCGTTCAGACTTGTCGCTTTGCTGAACCCGCTTAACCTGACCGCATGAGCACCGCAGAAATCCTCGCCGAACTGCCCCGGCTTACCCCCGAGGAACTCGCTGCGATCCGCCGCAGCCTCGGAGCAGCCGGCACTGCGGAAATTCCCGGCACCGGCGCACGCCCGGCCGATTACGATTCCCTTTTCGGCTGCCTCGCAAACGATCCGGCATTCGAGATTCCCGAACGGCATCGCTGGCGGCCTGCGCCGAGCTTCGACTGAAATCGCAGCGTGCGCTTTTTCGTGGACACAAACATCTGGGTGTTCTGCCTGCGCGGGCGTTCCCGCGAGGCGTGGTCGCGCATCGTCTCCGTACCGGCGTCAAAGATTGTCCTCGCACTGCAAACCTACGCCGAACTGCACCTCGGCGTGCAGAAGTGCGCACGGCCCGCCCATGAACTCGCAAAGCTCAATGCCGTAATTTCGCCGTATTCCGTGGTGCTGCCCTCGCTTGCGACCGCTGAACGCTACGCGCACATCCGAGCAGACCTCGAAAGGCGCGGGCTGTCCATCAGCGAACAAGACTTGTGGGTCGCAGCGTCCGCGCTGGATGAAGGCGGAACCGTTGTCACGAACAATGTCGCAGAGTTCGCGCGCATTCCCGGTCTGTCAGTCGAGGATTGGACGAAACCGTTGGCGTAGCGAATTATCAGTCCCAATGAACACGCCCGATACCACCACCGACCCCGATGATCTCGAATGGCTCCGCCAAATCCGCCGCAAGATCACGGGGGATTTTGGCCACGATCAAAAGAAGATCGGCGATTACCTCCGCGAACGTGAAAAGGCGATGGGGGCGCGGGTTGTGCGGACCCAGCGGCGCATCGTTCCGGCCAGGCCCTAGTCAGCGAATCATCCGTCCCTCGTTCCACTCATTTCAGATTCGGCTCCCCGTATCCGATCATCCCTTTTCCACGACATGCCCACTGATACCGCACTCAGCGCACCCAGCGCCACCTTCGGCACCCCCGTCGAACTCACCGCCATCGCCCGCGAGTTGAAGAAGCTCTGGCAGGCCGACCAGACGCGCACGCGCGCATCGCTCATCAATTTCGCCATCATCTGCGAAGGCGAGGCCGCCATGCGTGACAGCACCGAACTGCTCGAGCGCTTCGTGCGCAACCACTCATTCCACGCCCTCCTCATCGGCATCAATCCGAACGCCGCCGAGACCTCCGTGCAGGCGTGGATCAACGCCAACTGCTACCTTCCCAAGGCCGGCGCAA
>BJFP01000724.1 GCA_014189875.1 Verrucomicrobiota bacterium
ATGTAGCGGGCCTCGTCCGTGCGTCAACAGTTTTTATTTTTATTTTTAGGGGGTGCTTTTCACGGCCACGGCTCCCAGAACTCCATCGCCTCCACCGCGCGCAGCAACTCGGCAAACCCGGCGAGAATTTCGTCGTGCGTCAGGCGGCGCGGGAGGTGTGGGAACATGTCGAGTTGGGTCATTTTCGTTTTCGGTTGAAAGATTTTCCGCTGGCTGGCTCCGGCTCATGCGCGAGCGGATGCCACTCGAATGTTTCGCCGTTAAATACGACGGGCACCACGACGCCAGTCTTGCCCTGCCGCTGTCGCAGCCGTAGCAGCCGCGCGCCCGGCTCGTCCTCACACATTTCGATGGTCACCTGCACCGTGGCGTCCATGCCGATTGCCCGGCATTCGCGAAGCTCCCCGTCGTCGTTCAGTTGCGCGAGGGCGATGACGGCCAGATTCTCATCCTTTGCCATGCGTCGCAGTGCCTTCGACACGATGGCGATTTCCTGTTCGCGCCGGTCTGCGCTGCCTGCGCCTTCGGTCAACTGGAGGTAGTCCACCACCACCACGGCGAGATCCGGCTGGATGGCCTTCACCTGCCGCACGTAGGAGCGAATGCCCGCGAGGTCATAAACGTCGTCACGGAAGAAAATCGGCGCGAGCGCGAGGTTGTTTGCGGCGGCTTGTAGCTTGGGAAAGTCCATTTCGTGCATGGTGCCGTCCCGCATCCGGCTCGCGCTCACCTTGCCCTCGGTAGCAAGCATCGCCTCCACGGTGTCATCGCTGCTCATTTCCAGCCCGAAGACGAGCACGGGCTTCGCTTGGTCGAGTGCGACGGCGCGCACGATGTAGCGCACAAGGGCCGATTTGCCGCCCTTGGTCGGGCCTGCGATCACCCAATAGCCGCCCTTGCGGATGCCGCCTGTCTCCTCGTCCAGTCGCACGATGCCTGTCGAAAGCCCGGCCATTTTTGAGCCATCGGTGCGGCTGTTGAGGTTTCCGAGCACGCTCATCACGATTTCCCGCGTGCTTTGGATGCGCGCCTTGTCCCGCCCCGCCGCGATGCTGGAAATCTCGGCTTCGATGGCTGCGAGCACGGTGCCGGTCGGTTCCGTGGTCAGTTGCTTGTAGGCTGCTTTGAGCGCGAGGGCGAGGCGGCGTTTGGAATGGCCTTCCTTCACGATCTCCGCGTAATGCGGGAGCGTGACGGGTTGCGCGGCTCCTTCGATGGCCGTTTGCAGCGTCGCAGCGCCGCCTAGCGCGTCAAGACGGTCGCCAAGGGCAGTGGCGATGCCCACGAAGCCTCCCGGAGCCTTGGCGAGCCATGCCGTCGCGATGGCGGTGAAGATGGCCGAGGGGATTTCGTGACTGAACGTGTCGGCCCTGATTCCCGCTTCCGTGAGAAACGGGAGCGATTCGTCAGGCCATTGCAGCGCACAGCCGAGGATTGCGGTTTCTTCAAGTGTCATTTTACATCCTCCAATTTCAACACGTCTTGCGCGAGTCGCTTGTGGCAGATTTCCACGTAGGCCGGATTCACTTCGATTCCGAGCCAGTGGCGGTT
>BJFP01000725.1 GCA_014189875.1 Verrucomicrobiota bacterium
CCGAACCGGACACCGCCGCGATCGGCGCGTTCCGTTCCAGTGGCGAAGTCCACAAATGGATGTACGACCGCTGGTCGCTTTCAAAAGTGCTGCGGGAATGTGGCTTCACAGACTCCCGCGTCTGTGCGGCGAATGAGTCGCGCATTCCGGATTTTCACCGCTATCTTCTGGATATGGAAGCAGATGGCTCGACGCGGAAGCCGGATTCTCTGTTCATGGAAGCAGTCCGGCCCATTTCATCCCTTTGACCGGAATACCGCGCTTCGGTGATCCGTAGTTTTGATCCGTCAGCCCTGTGCAGGAAGACTCGACACGAGAGCCGGATTCCCTTTTCGTGGACGCGATGCGCATAGTTGTCATCTCTGCCACCGAATGCGAAGGCGGTGCCGCCCGTGCGGCCCGACGATTGCATCGTGCCGTCCTCGCCGCCGGTGCCGAATCGAGCTTTTTGGTGGGGCGAAAAAGTTCGGCTGACAACGGGGTGATCGAGTTGCCAGCACCGGAAGTTCCTGACACTATGCGGTGGTCACTGCTGCAACAGGAATTGATCGACAACAACCGCGCTGGCCAGTGGAACACTTATTTTTCCGTCACTCTGCCCGGCACGGATCTCGCCTGCCATCCCGCCGTTCAGGAGGCCGACGTGATTCATCTGCATTGGATCTCCGGATTTCTCAGCGCTGCCGATATCGCCCGTCTGCTCGCCCTCGGCAAACCGGTGGTCTGGACCATGCACGATGAACGGGCCTTTACCGGCGGATGCCACTACACGTTTGGGTGCCGCGAGTTCGCCTCGCTGTGTGAAGCGTGTCCGCAACTGCGCAACGATCCGCAGCATTTCCCCGCGGCCATCCTAGCCGATGCCCGCTTATTGTGGTCTCCACACGCGCTCACCATTGTCACCCCGACTCGCTGGATGGCGAACCAAGCCCGCCAAAGTACGCTATTTAACACCCAGCGGATTGAAACCATCGCCTATGCATTGGAAACCGATCTGTTCCGCCCGTCGCCAAAATCCGAGGCTCGGGCGGCTCTCGGGATCGCGCCCGATGCGCTTGTCCTGCTTTTCGGCGCGGACTATGGCGTGGAACGGCGCAAAGGATTTCATGAACTGATCACAGCCCTTAAGTTATGCCTGTGCGATAACGCTTTCCACCGGCGCTGCCAAGAGCGTCGTGTTACGCTGCTTTGTTTCGGGCATCCGGCTGACGAGTTGAAGTGGCTTCCGATCCCGCTGCAGTCGCTCGGCTACGTCCATGACGACGAAAAGCTTGCAACCGTGTATTCCGCGTCGGACTTATTTCTTCTGCCGTCACTGGCCGATAACCTTCCCTGCACCATGATGGAGGCAATGAGTTGCGGGACGCCGGTGGTGGCGTTTGCCGCAGGCGGAATTCCCGAGTGCGTTGAAGACGGTGTCACCGGACGTCTGGTGCCGACTGGCGACACGGCGCAATTCGCGCAAGCCATTCTGGATCTCGCGAAAGACGAAACGATGCGTACGCGGATGGGGCAGGCTGCGCGCGTAGTTGTCGAATCACGCTACTC
>BJFP01000726.1 GCA_014189875.1 Verrucomicrobiota bacterium
TGTCCCGGTCTGCGCAGAGGCTTAACGTGAGCGCATTGGCCGCGTCCCGCTCCTTTGCGAGTGCGTCCCGCTCGGCGCGGAGTTGGCGAATCTGCGCCTTGTTGCAGATCGGGCAATTCCCGCCAACAGTGTTTGCCTCGCGCTGGGCATCCGTGTGGTGAACGCAGAACATGGCGTGCCGTCCAAGGCTGATGGCAGCGTCCCGCTCGGCGCGGGCTGCGTTGCGCTCGATTTCCAGCGCGCGGGCGAAAGCTGGCCAGTCGCTCGGCGTGAGATGGCACGGGCGGAAGTCGTCTGTTTCGGGTGTGGGTTGGTCGGTCATTTGCGTTTTCGTTTTGGGTTGCTGTTGAAAGATTTCCCGCTGGCCTGCTCCGGCTCATGCGCCAACGGATGCCACTCGAATGTTTCGCCACTGAATGACACCGGCACCGCCACGCCGGTCTTTCCCTGCCGCTGTCGCAGCCGTAGCAGCCGCGCGCCCGGCTCGTCCTTGCACATCTCGATTGTCACCTGCACGGTGGCATCCATGCCGATGGCACGGCATTCGCGAAGCTCCCCGTCATCGTTCAGTTGCGCGAGGGCGATGACGGCCAAGCCCTCGTCCTTTGCCATGCGGCGAAGAGCCTTCGACACGATGGCGATTTCCTGCTCGCGCCGGTCTGCGCTTCCCGCGCCCTCGGTCAGTTGGAGGTAGTCCACGACGACAACGGCGAGGTCGGGCTGGACGGCCTTCACCTGCCGCACGTAGGAGCGGATGCCCGCGAGGTCATACACGTCGTCACGGAAGAATATCGGCGCGAGCGCGAGGTTGTTTGCGGCGGCTTGTAGCTTCGGGAAATCCATTTCCTGCATCGTGCCGTCGCGCATCCGGCTCGCGCTCACCTTGCCCTCGGTCGCGAGCATCGCCTCCACCGTGTCATCGCTGCTCATTTCCAGCCCGAAGACGAGCACGGGCTTCGCTTGGTCGAGTGCGACGGCGCGGACGATGTAGCGGACGAGCGCGGATTTGCCGCCCTTGGTTGGGCCTGCAATCACCCAATAGCCGCCCTTGCGAATGCCGCCCGTTTCCTCGTCCAGTCGCACAATGCCGGTCGAAAGGCCTGCCATTTTTGAGCCATCAGTGCGGCTGTTGAGGTTTCCGAGCACGTTCATCACAATTTCCCGCGTGCTCTGGATGCGCGCCTTATCCCGGCCTGCCGCGATGCTGGAAATCTCGGCTTCGATTGCGGCGAGCACGGTGCCGGTCGGTTCCGTCTTGAGCTGCGCATAAGCGGCCTTGAGCGCGCCGGCCAAACGGCGTTTGGCGTGCCCCTCCTTCACGATCTCCGCGTAGTGCGGGAGGGTGACGGGTTGCGCGGCTCCTTCGATGGCCGTTTGCAGCGTCCCTGCGCCCCCTACATCGGCGAGACGGTCGCCAAGGGCAGTAGCGATGCCGATGAAGCCTCCCGGAGCCTTGGCGAGCCATGCCGTCGCGATGGCGGTGAAGATGGCCGAGGGGATTTCGTGACTGAACGTGTCGGCCCTGATTCCGGCTTCCGTCAAGAACGG
>BJFP01000727.1 GCA_014189875.1 Verrucomicrobiota bacterium
GGAGAACAAAGTGCAAATCCACGACCTGCACGCCACGATCCTCGCGCTGCTCGGCCTGAACCACGAGAAGCTCACGTTCAACTACGCAGGCCGCGACTTCCGCCTCACGGATGTCGAGGGGAATGTGGTGAACGCGATCATGGCGTAGCAGAAAAAAATTCGCCCGCCTGCGGCGGAAAAGACCCACCACCGGGCCTTGCGGCCCGCCACAAAGGAAAAGGGAAGAGGGCCAAAGATCAAAGGGTGGCGCGGCGACGTCTCCGTGCTAATGCAAGCAAACCGGCGCTGCACATCAAAACCGTGCTGGAGGGTTCAGGGACGCTCGCAACACGGAAACCCACATTGCTGTACTCGAGCGCCGGCGAGGAGTTGACGCGGTCCGAGGAGCGCAGGTCGAACCCGGCGTCGAGCCAGTAGCCACCGCGGACCGCGCGATCCTCGGACGAAGAATCATTTATTCCATCATGGGTACTCTCGCTCCATTCGAACACATTCCCGTTCTGCCCCATCGTCCCGTACGCGCTCGCCAAACCCACGTTCGTCACCTCATTCGGAGACCCTTGGTCGAAGCCTTGATTAAACACCGCATCGAACGCCGTGTCCCCGCTGAAATCTATCCCGTCCGGGATGCTGTTGCTCCCCGTCGCGTAGTCCCAGTAGTCCGCGTTCACCCCGGTGTTCTGGTGATACGCCGCCTTATACCATTCATTCTCATTCGGCAGGAAATAATACGCGTCCTTGTTCCGATACAGATTCTGCCCGCCTGCCTGCCACGCCTGCCCGCTGGTCCACAGCGTCAACTCCGTGTTCGTCCCGTTGAGTTGATACGCCGCTGGGCGCCCCGTGCTCGTGTTCAGATAGTTCACAAAGGCTGCCGCCTGAAACCACGAGATATTCGCCACAGGCTGCGTGGCCGACCATGCCCCCCCGCCGAGATTGAGCACGCCAGAAGCCGCCGCTTTCGTAATCGCATCCTGCGCGATCTCAAAGGTGCCCATCCGGTAAGCGTAAGGAACCCCGCCATAGAACGAGGAGTAAAGGCCGCCGCCGGCTCCGGCATCATTCTCGTTGCCGGCGTTGCCGATATTCACAAAGTCGATGGTGAAGGCATTCGGCCCGCTGCCGAATGTGTCGGCATGGACGGTGGGGAGGCACACTCCAAGCGCCAAGGCGCAGAGTGCTGTAGTTTTCATGGCTGGTTTTTTCATGGATGTTTCGACTTGGAGCATTTCTGCGGTGTGTCTGATGATGGGTTCGTTCTGTTTCCCGTCCGAAGGCTCCTTCCCGTGAAGCGGGCCGCAACTCGATTGCTCTACCGTTGCGGCCACCATCACGACCGGCTGTCTCCAAATCGTTGAGTTTTGGTTAACGGAACCCTTCTGGAAAAGGCAATCCCAATTTTCACCAGGGCAATCGCATCAAAAAAACGGGGTCATTCTGAGGCGGAGCGATGCCCGGCGGGCGCAGGTGGCGGGCATCGCGCAGCCGAAGAATCCCGTGGAATGCCGGAACGATGTTCGGTCTTGTTTGATGATCTTGCCAGGACT
>BJFP01000728.1 GCA_014189875.1 Verrucomicrobiota bacterium
ATGATTTGAGCCGTTCAGCAAAGAGTCCTGCATCACGGAGGCGCGGAGCGCCGGTGGAGCGTGACCTCCGGGCACGCTTCTTCGGCGTGGCGCAAGCATTCCATCCGGGAAACGCGCCCAGGAGGTCGCGTTCCACCAGCCGGCACTCCGCGCCGCTCCACTCGGAACCCGGAACCCGGCCACACTGCTTTTTGCACTGCTCCAATTGCCGGTCGCTTACAGGTGCTCCCTCAGAAAAAGCGGACGGTTTGTGGTGATGCCGTCCACGCCGAGCGCGGAGAGTTTTCTCGCGAGCGCAACTTCGTTGACGGTCCACACGCAGACCTTCAGCCCGGCATCCTTCACCCGCGAGACGAACTCCTCATCCATCGCGAAACGGCGATCCAGATCGAGACCGTCGAGGTTTGCAGACTTCGCCTTCATAATGAGCGCGTCGGCAGAGGGGCGTTTTCCACAGCTCCATCTTCTCGGCGAGGCGATCCAGAAAAGCGGCGAGTGGGGAAAGCGTTCCCGCGCCTGCGTCATCATCGCGAAGTCGAAGCCCATGATGATGTGGCGCTGCGCATTTTTGCCGGCGGCATTGATGACGCGTTCCATCTCCGGCAGCACTTCGGGGCCGCACTTGATCTCGATGAACAGGCGCTTGCCGTCCGGCACGGTGGCCAGCACTTCCTCGAGTGTCGGGATTCGTTCGCCCTTCCAATGCGCGCCCTTCCATGAGCCGGCATCCAGCGTGCGGAGCTTTTCCAATGTTTGCGCGCTGACCCGCCTGGTCACGCCAGCGGTGCGCCGTGTCGTGCTGTCGTGGATCGCCACGATCTTTCCGTCTTTGGTCAGACGGATGTCCAGTTCGCACGCATCAGCCTTCTGTTCCCAGCCGAGCCGAAATGCGGCGACGGTATTCTCCGGTGCATCGTCCGACGCGCCGCGATGGGCGATGATTTCGACGGCGGAAAATGGCATCAGCTAGCGCAGGATGCCGTCCTCGATCCACGACTTCTCGCCGGATAGCAAGCGCTGCGCGAGCTTGTAGCCCGCGCGATCGGAGTTGGACGATACGCCTGCGAAAAGCTGCGTGATGCGCGCCCGCGCGAGTCCGCAGAAGTAATCCGCCACGCCGCAGGCATCGTGGTTGCCGAGGCTCTCCGCCCGCGCGCAGGTCGCGGTGATGGCGAAGATTTCCGTGGCGATATCCACGAAGCGCCCGAGCACCACCTGCTCGCGTTCGAGCTTCGGGCCGAAGCGGATCATCGCGTGAAATAGCCTGCGTGCGAGGCGGCGCGTTGCGCGTTCCGCCCATCACACATGGCGCGCGAGCGCGGAATGCAGCGACACTTTTCCAGCGCGCGCAGGCCCGGCGGGAAAAAAAGCGGCGGCATCGGCGCACCTGCACGCCACGCAGGCCGGTGTCTCCGGCCGCTTGCCCGTTCCACGCCGTGAAATCGCCGCAGTCCGACGGCTACACGTGCGCCGGCAGATAGCCCGCGTCGTCGAATGGCAGCGCACGAGGCTCGCACAGCACTTCGAGGTCGGAACGTTGGCGCGC
>BJFP01000729.1 GCA_014189875.1 Verrucomicrobiota bacterium
CGAACGGTTTCCACGCTGGAATCTTCCGACGTCCGGGCACCGATCACCTCGTCTTCAAATTCCTCGAGGCCGGTGTTCCGGTCGAAGGGATTGGTCATGCGGACGGTCTGACCCTTCGCGGTGGCCAGCTTTTCCATGGTGGCGACTTGGTTGGGTTCCGGCTGGCTCATCAGCTCGGTGCCGAATTCCGCTGCGGCGCGACGGGCGGAAAGCAGGGCATCGTTGAGCCGGATTTCGCCTTTGATCTTTTCCTTAGCGGCGGCTTCTGCCAGCGGAGCGCCTTTTTCATCAGTCCAGGCATTGGTGCCGTTGCGACCACGGCACTAGTATTCGGAAACGATGTCGTTCAGGTTCGTCAGCGTGCTGAGTTTCTTGTCGGCGTCCGCGAGGTAGTTCGACGCGGAGAACTCGATGTAGCTGAGCGTCTGGCGCTCTGGCAGGCGATAGAATCCCATGCGGTTCGTGAAGAAGCTGCCGATGGCACCGTTGGTGATCACGACCTTGTCGATATAGTTGCTGGTCCAGAACGCGGCGACCTGCGTGGAGACTTCCTGATTTTCTTTGCGCCAGAGGGATTCGGCCTCCGAAGGAACCACCAGGCGTGAGCTGACAGACGCCGCAGCGATGAGCTGGCGAATGCCCGCTTCGTTCCGGACGAAGCGCTCGTAGTCCGCAATCCCGAGCCCGTTGGGCTGGAGAATCTCCTTCTCCAGCGACGCATAGGGATAATCGCGCAACTGCTCCTGAATCATCAAAGCCACCGCCTTGTCGCTGGCCTTCACGTCCATCTCCTTCATTTTCTGGGTCAGGAAGACGCGCGAGATCGTCTCGCTCTCGAGGCGGCGCGAAGAGGCTTCGTCGTTGGCGGGCCACTTACCCGTGTAGAGATACTGGGCGAGGCGAACCTCATTCCACGCGTCTAGATACTCGGGATGCGCGATGGGCCGACCGTTGATCGAACCCAGATCGCTTTGGCCGCGCGATCCGCCATCCATACGGCTGTCAGTAAAGAAGACCACCATGCTGACGCTGACGAACGCGATGATTACAACCCAAAGCCAAGTCGAATGTTTGCGAATAGTTCCGAACATAAAATCTATCAGTGTTTAAGGGTGCGAACCCTACCGACCCAGCCTAGGAGTGGTCAAACGCAAAAAGCCCCGCAAATCTACTGCTCAGGGCTTCGGCATCTTCCGGGTCGCTCGCACCACGGCCCCAAAACTGTCGGCAGAAGAGCTGGTTTGCTTCACTAAGACTTCTCAAGTCATGCTGACGCCGTGGACAACGAGCCATTCTTCAAGGGTTGGGCGAAGCCCGGCCCCATTCCTCCCGGCGCCATCGCGGGGTCGCCGGGCGTCGCCGAAGGGGAAACCCTCGACGCCATCAGCGGCCATTACCGGCTCTTCCAGCTCAAGAACGGCCATCGCTTCTCGACCGATGACGTCTTGACCGCCTGGTATGGCACGAGTTGGTGTCCCACTGCGCGAACCGTGCTCGATCTCGGCAGCGGCATCGGGGCCGTGGGCATGATCGCGGCGTGGCGGCT
>BJFP01000730.1 GCA_014189875.1 Verrucomicrobiota bacterium
TGATGATCAGCACGCGGCTCTCGCACGCCTTTTTGATCGCCTCCTTCTGGCTCGCCGCGAGTTCCGTCCCCGTTTTTTTCTCGCACCACTCGATGGCCTTCCCGATGTCGATGGCCGGGTGGGTGGAAGGCATGCTGCACATCGCGTGGATCTTTGCGGCGATCCCAATTTCCGTGGCGCGCAACGCCGGCAGAAAAACCAGCGCGTGTTCTCCGATTTGCTCTTCGACCAGTTCCCGATTCACAAGCAGCCGATCCAGAGCTTCACGGATGAGCGACTCGTCAACCAGCAGGAGCCCCTTCGCCGCATCGAGCAGCATTTCCTTGGGAAGCGCGCAGTGACCGGAATTCGTGGCCTCCAGCAGGCAGTGCGAAATTCCCGCGCGCGCCCGGATGATGGAATCCCTGGGGATGCCAATTTTCTCCGCGATTTGATCCGCGGTCTTGAACCCGATGCCGCTGATGTCCTTGGCGAGCGTGTAGGGATTGGCGCGCACGGTCTCAATGGCCTGCTCCCCGTACGTTTTGAAGATGCGGACCGCGCGGCTGGTGCTGACACCGTTGGAGTGCAGGAAGACCATGATCTCCCGAATCGCCCGCTGCTCCTTCCATGCCTCCTTGATGCGCCTCCTGCGTTCGGGACCGATGCCGCTGATTTCCTCCAATTGCGCCGAGGATTTCTCAATCACCGTCAGGACCTCCTCGCCGAATTTTTCGACCATCTTCTTCGCATACACCGGGCCGATGCCCTTGATCATTCCGCTGCCGAGATATTTCTCGATGCCCTCCTTGGAAGTAGGCGGCGTGCATTCCAGAAACGTGGCGTTGAGTTGCAGCCCGTGTTCACTGTCGCGCACCCAGCGGCCCTGCGCGGTGATCCATTCCCCGGCGCTCACGGTGGCGAGCGAGCCGACCACGGTTGCCAGCTCCCTGCGCCCTTTCACTTTCACACGGAGCACGGCGAATCCGGTTTCCTCGTTGTGAAAGGTGACCCGCTCAATCAGACCGGCGAGACCGTCTTCGGGATTGGGCGCTGTGGTTGGCTGCAAGGCGCGAGGGTTCTGCGTTCACGGGTGCTTTGCAAACGATTCCCATTTGGGGGCAGATGATAATCTGCGACACATCCGAAATTGCGGGAACGGTGCGTGCGAACTCACATGCGATGCGCTCTCGGTCTACCGGCGGCCGCGTGAAGCGAACCGGGCGCCGCTTAATTTGAAACTGCCCGCCCAAGAATGCAGTGTTCACCAGTTCGTGTGTTCACCCATACTGTCAGGAATCGCTGTGTGCCTGTTGAAGCTGATAACGAATCTTGACATTCTCTGCTGGCCCGCTACCTCTCCAAGCAATGAACACCACACCAACCCTCTCACAACTCCAACGCGGCGTCGCAATTTCTGAACAGATTGCAGCACTCAAAGCCGAACTTTCGGCAATCTTCAACGGTTCAGCCCCAGCTCCGGCAGTGAAGGCAGCACCGACGGCAAAAGCACCGGCAGCACAGGGCGATGGAAGGACGGGCAAACGCTCTGCTGCCACCATTGC
>BJFP01000731.1 GCA_014189875.1 Verrucomicrobiota bacterium
CCGCAGCAACGCAATGATCGCCGTCTCGGTGTTCACATCCACGCCGGTAAACGGTTCGTCCAACAAAATCACGCGCCCGCGCTGGGCCAACGCCCGCGCCAGAAAAACCCGTTTCCGCTGCCCGCCCGACAATTCGCCGATCTGCCGCTCGCGAAAGTCCAGCATGCCGACCCGCGCGAGACTCTCCTCCGCGATGCGCCGATCCTCCGCGCGCGGTGTCCGCATAAAATTCATGTAGCCGTAACGCCCCATCAAGACCACGTCCCACACGCTCACCGGAAAACTCCAGTCGACCTCCTCGGACTGCGGCACGTAGGCCACGAGGTTCTCTTTCAACGCCGCCTTCACCGACCGGCCCGCGATCGTCACCGTGCCCGCCGCCGGCTTGAGCAACCCCATAATCGCCTTGAACAGCGTCGACTTCCCGCTGCCGTTCACGCCCACCAACGCACAGACCGCGCCGCCTTCGAGCGCAAACGACGCCGCGCGCAGCGCCACGTTCCCGTTGGGATAACTCACCGTGACGTCACTGACGCGCACGCTCATTTCAGTGGAGAGAGGGTTCATACGCTCGAAAGGCAGGAGCCCGCTTGCGGGCGATTTCCCAAGCGCGCGACCGCAGGTGTGCTCATACGCCGGAGCGGTCGCGCGACGAAATTCATTGTCCGAGAAACCCTTTCACGATCGTGCGTGCATTGTAGTCCATCAATTTCAAATACGTCGGGGCCGGGCCCTTCGCATCCGTCAACGAGTCGACGTAGAGCACGCCGCCGTAACGCGCCCCCGTTTCGCGGGCCACTTGCTGCGCCGGTTTGTCGCTCACGGTACTCTCGCTGAACACGACGGGGATTTTGTGCTGCCGCACGCCGTCGATGACTTTGCGCACCTGCTGCGGCGTACCCTGCTGATCGGCGTTCACCGCCCAGAGAAATAATTCCTTCATGCCGAAATTCCGCGCGAGGTAAGGAAACGCCCCTTCGCTCGACACCAGCCATCGCCGCTCCACCGGAATCTTTTCCAGCTCCACCCGGACCGTCCGTTCGATCTCCGCAAACTTCGCCGTGTAGGCCGCCGCGTTCGCGTTGTAGGTCTCCGCATTGGCCGGGTCCAGTTTCACGAGCGCCTTGCGGATATTCTCGACGTAAATGACCGCGTTGCGGGGCGACATCCACGCATGGGGATTCGGTTTCCCGACAGCGGGCCCTTCCTCAATCCCCAGCGGGGCAATCCCCTCCGTGAGCACCGCACTCGGCACGCTCTGCAGATTGCCGAAGAAGCGCTCAAACCAACGCTCGAGATTCAGTCCATTCCACAACACGAGGTCAGCTTTCTGCGCCTTCACGATGTCCTGCGGTGTCGGCTCGTAGCCGTGGATCTCCGCGCCCGGCTTCGTGATCGATTCGACGATCGCCGCATCACCCGCGACGTTTTGCGCCATGTCCTGAATAATCGTAAACGTCGTCACGATACGTTTCTTCGCCGCCGCCCCATGACACGGGACCAACGCCACCCCCAGAGCCACCGCAACCCAGCGAAACGCGC
>BJFP01000732.1 GCA_014189875.1 Verrucomicrobiota bacterium
GGCGGGAAAAGAAGGCGGGCTGGGCGAGGGTCGAAAATGGCAAGGCGAAGAAATGACGCCCGCGCTTGTCGCGGAATCACGGACTGTCTTAGTGGCCCTCGATGTCCAAGATCCTCCTCGTTGCCGAAAAGCCCGCCGCCGGGCGTGACTTTGCGGCGGCGCTGACGGGCGGGCACTTCAACGGTCAAGGACCGCATCGCGGAAAAATGGCGGACGGGACGGAGCTCACGGTGGTATCGGCGCGCGGGCATTTGTTTGAGTTGGCGAAACCGGAGACTTACGACCCGAAGTTTGGCGCGTGGAACGTCCATGATTTGCCGATCGTGCCGACGAAGCTCTGGGATTTCGTCGAGGAGCCGCGGGCCGATGGCGGGAACTTGCTCGATGTGCTGCGCGCGGAGGCGAAGGCGCACGCTGGCTGCGAGATCGTCAACGGCTGCGACGCGGAACGGGAGGGCGAGGTGATTTTTCGGAAGGCGCTGCGCGGGGTGAACGCGCCGGCGGGTACGAATTATTCGCGCATGTGGGCGCAGACGATGACCGTCGACGGACTGAAGGAGGCGTTTGCGGCGCGGAAGCCGCTGAAGGATTACAACGGTCTCGCGCAGGCGGGCTTCACGCGTGACCAGGCGGACTGGCTCGTCGGCATGAACGTGACCGTGCTGGCGACGAAGACGCTGCCGCGCGGGCGGGGCGATTGGAAAGTGTGGTCGGTGGGCCGCGTGCAGACGCCGACCCTCGCCCTGATCGTCGCGCGCGATCTGTTGATCGAAAATTTTGTGCCGCAGAAGTTTTGGGAGGCGTATGGGAGTTTCGGCGGCCTAGAGGCGAAGGCGGAGTTGGATGCGTATGCGGCGTCGACGGACCGCGTGAAACTGCTCGGCGCGCCAGCGGTGAGCAGCGAGCGGGACAAGAAGGCGTTTTGGGACAAGGCGAAGGCGGAGGCGTTCGGGGTGTCGGCGAAAACCCAGCCAACGTGTCGAGCGACGGAAAAGAAAACGACGCGCATGGAGAAGCCCCCGCTGCCGTTCGATTTGCAGGAAATGCAAAAGTTCATGTCGAAGAAGTTTGGTAGCACGGCGACGGATACGCTGGCGATTCTGCAAAAACTCTACGATGCGAAGCTCATCAGCTACCCGCGCACGGATTGCCGCCATTTGCGCGAGGACATGAAGGACAAGCTGTATGCGTCGCTCGTGGACGTGCACGCGCACTTGGTTGCGATGCGGCCGGCGTTGCATTTGTCGCAGCAGGCATTGATGCCGAAGAAGATCGCTGTGGCGTCGCGGGCCTTTGACGACAAGCAAGTGGAAGGCCATTACGGCCTCGTGCCGACGGGCGAGGTGAACGGCGTTGCCCAGCTCACCGGCAACGACCTCTTTGCCTACCTGACGGTGGTGCAGACGACGTTGATGGCGCTCGATGAGGCGGCGAAATATAAAGGTGTTACGCGCCGCTACACGCAGGAAGGCGGGGTGGGTCCCTATGCGCCGGCGGTGTTTAAGGCGACGCGTGAGCAGAGCGATTTCCCGGGCTTCAAC
>BJFP01000733.1 GCA_014189875.1 Verrucomicrobiota bacterium
AGGAGGCACTGCCGCGCGAAGACATCGACACTCGTCTTGCCGCCCCAGCGCACGGCACGGGTCGCGGTCTGGTCCACGCCGTAAGCCTCGCGGACGTGCTGCGGCTCCTTGGTGAAATCCATGAGAACGGAGAACTCCATCTGCATCTTGAAAGCGGTCTCGTGCGACTGGATGATGCCTTCGATTTCCGGCGAGGGCGCGGTGTCGAGCAGGCGGCGGTTGAGCTTCTGCACGAACTCCATCTGCCGCTGCTGCTGAGCGGGCGGGATGTCGGCGTTGGTGAGATTGCGCACGTCGCCGGGCTGCACGGCCTGCTGCGCGCGCCCGATGGCGGTGCCGGTGTAGCTCGACGGCAAAAACGCGCTGCCGTAATTGCGCGTGCCGCCCATGGCGTTCGGCATGTTCAGCGCGATGAAGCCCGGCACGTTTTGATTCTCCGTGCCAAGTCCATAGAGCACCCACGACCCCAGCGAAGGACGCGGCAGCACGGGATGCCCGCAATGCAGCATGAGTGTGCCGTTCGCATGAATCGGCGTGTCGGTGTGCATGGCTTTGAGCACGCAGAGGTCATCCGCATGACGCGCCAGTTGCGGCAGCCAGTCGCTCACCCACAGACCGCTTTCGCCATGCTGGCGCATCTTTGCCCAGCGCGCGTCCTTCTCCAGTTCGGGATAGCGGTCGAAGGTGTCATACTGTGACGGAGCGCCGCGCATGTGCAGAAAAATGACGCGCTTTGCCTTGGCGGGAAAATGCGATTGTTTCGGAGCGAGCGGTGAGATGGACGATGCCGGTGCGACCGCTGAGGCATTGTTCTGCATCAGCGAAAGCAACGCGAGATTGCCAAAGCCACACGAGAGCTTTTGCAAAGCGGCGCGGCGTGAAATTTCGAGCGAATGAGAGTGCGTGTTCATGGCAGCAGACGGAACTCGGCGGATTGGAAAAGTCCCTGGCAGAGCAGCGCGACGGAGTCGGGTGCGGCTTGGAGAAAGGCGACGCCATCTCGTGATTCCTCGGCGGTGGGTTCGCGGCTCAGCGTGCGCATGAAGGCCTGGCGGACGCGCCCTTCGTCATTCTCCGTGTGGCGCAGGATGTCCTCGGCGAGATGCCGCGCACTTTCGACGACGAGCGGATGATTCATCAGCAGCAGCGCCTGAGATGGCACGGTGGCCGTTTCGCGCTGCGTCGCGGGCTCGTCGTTGTTCGGGAAATCGAAGGCGGCGAGCGTTTCATCCAGCGTTTCGTTGCGGATGATGGCGAGATAAACGGCGCGGTGCAGCTCGCGCGACTCCGACTCGCGCAGTTTGGTGATGTCCTTCTGATTCAAGCCCGCGAACAACTTTTCCATGAGCATCGGAGCGGTGCCCTGGCGCGGCGTGAGGTCGAGCCGGACGGAAGCCGCCAGCACGCTGTCGCGAATCATTTCCGCATCGAGGCGGCGGCTGGTCATGCGCCAGAGGCGGTGGTTAGCGGGGTCGGTGGCCATGGCTGCGGTGGTGTCGGCCGGCGCCCTCGGCCGGCCGCAGGCGCGGGAG
>BJFP01000734.1 GCA_014189875.1 Verrucomicrobiota bacterium
ATCGGCATCCCGCACTGCCCCGACTACCTCTCGCCGATCCTCACATCGATCCCGCTGCAACTCCTCGCCTACCACACCGCCGTCGCCCTCGGCTGCGACGTGGACAAGCCGCGGAACTTGGCAAAGAGCGTGACGGTGGAGTAGCTGCGCAAAAGTTAATTTTTCGGCGCGCCGAGACCCGCGCGGGCTTTGCGGATGAGTTGTTCGTCCTCCTGCCTGCGCTGTTTCGCGACCTCTTCGCCAGTGCGTCCGTCAACGCCGACCACGCGGACACCGATGACGAGTGCGCGACGTTTTACTTTGCCTTTCTGCACGAGCGCTCCGTCTTCGCCACCGTGTGAGCAATAGGGAATCATGTCGTGGTTGTTGCTCAGCGTAAGGTTGGTCGTGACGCTGACTTCAGTATCATGCTCGGTGCCCGCCCCTCTGAGTCGGGCTTCGAAGCTGATTGCCATGTCCACCATCTCGCCATCGGGACCGATTGTCGGCTCCACTTCGAAGAAACTGCCGCGCGCCCCGTTCAATCCGATTCGCGATGCGGTTTCAGACGGAGTGCCAGTCGTGGGCTTGGTTTCCGGGGCTGCGACAGGTGCGCGGGCTGCGTCTGGTTGCTTGGAAACAGCGGTGGCTCGCTGGCCCGACTTCGTTGCGATGAATTGCGAAGCGAGCAATTTCAACGAATTGCCCGCTCGTTGACGGAGTTCGGCGAAAGTGTGCAATCGCTGTATGACATCAGCGAACTGGTCGTCTTCGTATTCCCAAAGGCTGGCAGTTGTCTCCACAGATTTCGCCACCATTCCGCAACCGCAATCCGTGCTGACAATCCGTTCAACCAAATCCTGCATCTCGGCTGAACATGTGACCACCAGTGCGTTGCTGTTCTTGAGAAGAATTGCCTCGGAGCCCGGAGTTTTCTCAACACCCGAAGTTTCTAAAAAACTCCAAACATCGTAGCGCATTTCACCATCTGCTGCGCCCGGCAGTTCCTTTAGTTTTGTGCCGGAGTCCGTCTTCTTCCCATCCAACTCAGGCAGTGTACTGAAGAACATCGAAAACGGCACTCGATACACGCGCGTCACGAGCTTCGCCTTTTCTTCCGGTTTGCTTGCCGGTTCCGCGTGTGATGCGGCGAGCAGTGCGAAGATGATGATCGCTGAAAGTCTGACGAGGGGAGCGTGCATGCCGCAAGGCTGACGCAGGGAACGCGTGCTGGCAATGCGGGCGAATTTGAAAGCGATACGGCTCCACCCTCGCCCTCCCAGCGTCTTCGGGGTTCCAATTTTCACCCGCGCGAATACGCTCGGCACACATGAGCATCTTCATCACCGGAACGGACACGGGCGTGGGCAAGACTCGCGTGGCGGCGATGCTTGTGCGGGCCTTGCGTTCAGTGGGCGCGGCGGGCGTGGATGCGGTGGGCTTCAAGCCGATCTGTTGCGGCGGGCGCGAGGATGCGGAATTGCTCGCGGAGGCGTCGGGCGGCGCGGTGGCGCTGAATGATGTGAACCCCGTGTGGCTGCGTCCGCCGGTGG
>BJFP01000735.1 GCA_014189875.1 Verrucomicrobiota bacterium
CCGATGCCGCCAAAAAGAAGAACGGCTACATGAAGCTCGGCCTCTACACCGACATTGGGAACGGCTACTTCTCCCCGCACATCCAGTTCGGCAGCGGCTGGAAGTTCTGAGCTTTCCCCACGCCACCTCCGGGTGGCGAACGCGACACGGCGGGCTTCGGCCCGCCGTTTTTATTTTCTCTTGAAACCCGAAGCCGGAGGGGAGCACACGCGCCCTCGCGTGTCGCCGGATGCGCCCTCGCATCCGGCCTCAGAGCGCGCACTCACCTCGCAGAATCTCCGCACTCTCTCGCGCCGCACGGGTTTTCCGCGAGGGCGCGGAAAACGGCACCCCAGCGCGGGTGCGCTCCCCATTCTTCTTCGGAGTTCCACTTCACCGCCCGAACAAATCCATCTGTGCCACTGGCGCGAGGTTCCGCAGTTTCTCGCGCTCGGCGCGATGCCGCGACGGCGCGCGGACGTTGCCTTCCGGCGTGAGTTCGGATTGTTCGAGGTTGCCCAGGATTTCCTTCGCACGCTCGAGCACCGTCTTGGGCACGCCCGCGAGCCGCGCGACGTGGATGCCGTAGCTCTTGTCCGTGCCGCCCGCGACGATCTTGCGGAGGAAAATGATCTGATCGTTCCACTCGCGCACGGCGACGTTGTAATTCTTCACGCGCGGCAGGCGGCCCGACAGCTCGGTCAGCTCGTGATAATGCGTCGCGAACAGCGTCTTCGCGCCGACCTGGTTGTGCAGATGCTCAACGATCGACCACGCCAGGCTCAGCCCGTCGAACGTGCTCGTCCCCCGCCCGATCTCGTCGAGGATGATCAGGCTGCGCGCCGTGGCGTTGTTCAAAATGTTCGCCGTCTCGCTCATCTCCACCATGAAGGTCGATTGCCCGCGCGCCAGGTCGTCGCTCGCGCCGATGCGCGTGAAAATGCGGTCCACGAGATCAATGCGCGCCTCGGCCGCCGGCACGAACGCCCCCGTGTGCGCCAGCAGCGCGAGCAGCGCCACCTGCCGGATGTAGGTGCTCTTGCCCGCCATGTTCGGCCCCGTGATCAGCGCCAGTTGCGTTGTCGCCGCGTCGAGTTCCGTGTCGTTCGGCACGAACCGCTCGCCGCTGCTGGATTGATCCAGCACCGGATGCCGCCCATCGCGGATGTGCAGCACGCCCTCGGCCCCGACGTGCGGTCGCACATGCCCGAACAGCCGCGCCGTGATTGCGAAGCCCCCGAGCACGTCCAGTTGCGCCAGCGCATCGGCCGTCCGCTGAATGTCCCCAAGCCGCGCGATCACCGCCTCGCGCAGGCGCAGGAAAATCTCGTATTCCACCTTCACGCTGCGCTCCTCCGAGCCGAGGATTTTGCCCTCCATCTCCTTCAGCTCCGGCGTGATGAACCGCTCGCCGTTCGCGATGGTCTGCTTGCGGATGTAATGCGGCGGCACCTTGTCCAGATTCGACTTCGTGACCTCGATGAAATAGCCGAACACCGAATTGAACCGGACCTTGAGCGACGCGATTCCCGTGCGCTCGATCTCGTCC
>BJFP01000736.1 GCA_014189875.1 Verrucomicrobiota bacterium
CACGGTCAGGTTTCCCTGAGCCCTGTAGTAAGCCACTAAAGGCTCAGTCTCGCGCAAGTAAACCTGAAAGCGCCTGCGAACCACGGCTTCACTGTCGTCGGCGCGCTGTGCCAACCCGCCACCACACTCGTCGCAGCGTCCCACCGTCCTCGGCGGAACGAACGACGTGTGGTAGACATGTCCGCAAGCCACGCACGAAAGCCGTCCTGTGATGCGGCTCAAGACCAACTCCTCACTGCTTTCGCAGTAGATCACTTGCTCGATGGCCAACCCGCGCGTTCCGCTCCAAGCGTCAAATGCGCTCGCCTGGACCAATGTGCGGGGAAATCCATCGGAGAGGTAACCTTGTTCAGGCCTCGATTTTGCCAGTGTAGATTCGACCAGTGCCAGCACCAGTTCATCCGGCACCAACTCACCACGTTCAAGGAACAAACCAACTTGGCGGCCAACCGCCGAGTCTTTGGCCACTTCCTGCCGGAGCAGATGCCCCGTCGAGAAGTGCTCAAATCCGAATTCAGTTTTCAACCGGGCGGCGATAGTCCCTTTGCCAGACCCGGGTGGTCCAAGCAATATGACGCGCCGTGGCATCTCAAAACCGCCCGCGAAGCCGCGGCCCTTTGCCACCCTTCGCTCCGCTAAGAAAGCCGTCGTAGTGCCGCATAAGCAGGTGCGACTCCATCATTCGCATCGTGTCCAGCACGACACCCACGGTGATGAGAAGGCTGGTGCCCCCAAAAAACTGCGAGACGTAGTAGTTGATGCCGAACGAACGTGTCATGAACGTCGGAATGATGGCGATCACACAGAGAAAAATGGCTCCAGCCAGCGTGATGCGACTCATGGTGTGATGCAAATAATCACTCGTGGCCAGACCGGAACGGATGCCGGGGATGTAGCCGCCATACTTCTTCAGGTCGTCAGCAATCTGCACCTCATTGAACTGCGTCGCGACCCAGAAATAGGAAAAGAACAAAATCATCGCGGCGAGGAACGCCATGTGCGCCCATTGGTATTCACGGAAATGCATGGACAAATCCACCAGAAACTTCACATCGAGGGACTGGCCGAGCATCCCTAGCAACTTCTCCGGGAACATCAGGATGGCCTGTGCGAAGATAATGGGCATGACGCCCGCGTAGTTGACCTTCAGCGGCATGAACGAACTACCGCCTTGAACCATCTTCCGGCCCACGGTGCGCTGGGCGTATTGAACCGGTATTTTGCGTTGAGCCTGCGTCACGGCGATGACCCCGGCGATCACTGCGAGCAGCAGCAAGACGAGGGCGATGCCGTGGAAAAGATTGAACTTGGCCTGAATGCCCTCGGGAGTGACGAACATTTCCCAGAGCGCCTGCACTGTTTGCGGGACGCGGGCGAGAATGCCGACGGTGATGACAAGAGACACGCCGTTGCCAATGCCCCGTTCGCTGATTTGCTCACCGAGCCACATCATCAGCAACGTTCCGGTCGTCAGCAGAAGCGTTGTCTGCAGCCGGTAGCCCAAGCCGGGGTCTTGCACGAGT
>BJFP01000737.1 GCA_014189875.1 Verrucomicrobiota bacterium
TTGAAAGCCCCGTCGAAAGCAGGTTTCCAGAAGGCCAGCGCCGCCGCTTCGTCGGTAATCGCACTCGGCGACTTGAACGGCTCGGTCTTCCCTGTGGCCGGATCGAGAACCGAAACCATAGCCATGGAATTCTTCGAAGACCCGCCCTTTGCGCTAGCTCGGTCCCCCCAAGCCTGCAAGCGCAAAGGCTGCGGCTTGCCGACGGACTTGGCGATCATGTCCAGGTACTTATCGAAGAGGGTGAAGTCGTGCTTGAAACTGCCGTCGGGCTGCTTGATCCAGCGGACGAAGTTTTCCAGATTGACGTAGAAATGACGCGATCCGGCTTCGCCCATCAGTGCGTGCGATTGACCGACCATCTCCAGGTGCTTGTCCGACCAGAGCGGAACCTTGTAGTGCTCGGCCACGCAGCCATCACTATGATAGGCCATGTTGCGCATGCGGAAATCCTTCGTGTCCGTCATGGCCCAGTCGCAGATGCTCACGCGCAACGGCACGTTGGTGAGCGGCAGCCCCTCGGCCTCGATGGCGATCTGCCCCTGATATACCCCTGCTTTCGCCTCCCGCGGGACCCGGACCGTAAACCACAACGGCGCAACTGCGCCGGCAACCAGGGACTTCCGGTCTGCGGGCGCCTGGCTCACAGGAATTTCCGCGGGAATAACATCCAACAAGCCGTCGAAGCGGTGGGGGGGGAGATGGGATTTTCCCGAAAGGTTGTCATCGCGTTGCGGCGGCAACTCGCCCGGCACAACCGCCACGGCATAGCGAACCTGGATGGCAGAGGCGGGAATCGTCGTGCCTGTCTTCTCGGCCGGCGTGGACGCCGGCCCTCCAGAGGAGCCTTTGGACTGACTTGGAGGGCCGGGTTCCACCCCGGCCGCCACGCGGGTAAGGTCCGACACCTTCACCTTCAGCCCTTTGATCGGCTGATCCGAACTCACCATCAGCCGTCCCGAAAACACGCTGTTGCGCGCGGCCTGGATGGCCACCGGTCGCAACGGCTCGCAAGGATCGCCGAAGTCAAATACGCTGAGCGTGTCGTAAGCCGCGCAGTTCCAGACCCGAATGCCGCTTGGACGCACAAGGTTGGCTGCCGCCACGCCGACGGGCGTTACAGAGAGCCGCGCGTGCAGGAGTCCAATGGGCGCCCATGGGAGCATGCTGTGGGCATCTTGACCAGCGCGTTTGACATAAGCCACCGTAACCGGCGCGGTATGAGTCTCGATGGCCAGCACGTTCACCCCCGAACGCAGCAACTTGGCCGGTATCTCGAAGTCCTCCAAACTGCGCTCGCGTTTCGGCGATTTATTTGCATAGTCACCCTTCGGATTCGTGAATGCTTCCGCAGGGTAGTCCGCCGCCAGGGCCAGCAGATCCGGCTTGTCGCCGGGCAGATCGCGGCGGACCGCTTCCACGCCGTTGACATAGACCACCACCCCGCCCAGATACTCCAGCGAGAGGCGGCAGGACTTCACCTGCGCCGGGTCCTTCACCTCGAACTTGCCGCGCACGATCA
>BJFP01000738.1 GCA_014189875.1 Verrucomicrobiota bacterium
TCGCGGAGCTGGTCAAGAGCGCACTGAAGATCGGGCGCGGCACCATCCGCGTGCTCGATGAAAACAAACGCGGCACGATCCTCAGCACCGAGCGCGCGTGCCCTGATTGCGGGCGGTCGTTCGAGGAACTCGACCCGCGGCTGTTCTCGTTCAATTCACCGCACGGCTGGTGCGCGGAATGCCGCGGTTTCGGCGAAGTGTGGAAGCACACGGTGAACTCGCGACTCGAAACCGCGCTGGAGCAGGAACTCGACATCGAGCGCCAGGGCGAACTGCTCGACGAAGGCGAAGCCGTGCCGTGCCCGTCGTGCAAAGGCGAGCGGCTGAACCCTCAGGCGAGGGCGGTGCGGCTGAAGAGTTCAACGCCCAACGCCCAACGCCCAACGTCCAACGTCCAAAAGACGCGGCGAAAGGCTCTCAAATGTTCGGGCGATGATCCCCGCGCATTGGATGTTGGACGTTCGCTCTCCATCAGCGACTTCGCCGCAATGTCCGTGAACGACGCGCTCGCCGCCGTGGGCACGCTCACATTCTCCGACGCCGAAAAACCTATCTCGCAGGACATCGTCCCCGAGATCATCCAGCGCCTCACCTTCATGGGAAAGGTCGGCCTCGACTACCTCGGCCTCGGTCGCAGCGCGAAGACATTGAGCGGCGGCGAGAGCCAGCGCATCCGCCTCTCCGCGCAGCTCGGCAGCAATCTGCGCGGCGTGCTCTACGTCCTCGACGAGCCGACCATCGGCCTGCATCCGCGCGACAACGACGCGCTGCTCGACACGCTCGCTGCGCTCCGCGCAAAGGGTAACTCGCTCGTCATCGTCGAGCACGACGAGGAGACCATGCGCCGTGCCGACACCATCGTGGACCTCGGCCCGCTCGCGGGCGTCCACGGCGGCGAAGTCTGCGCGATCGGAACGCTCGACGACATCGCCGCGTGCGAGCGCAGCGCGACGGGAAAATATTTGCGCCACCCGCTCGCGCATCCCACGCGCGGCACGCGGCGCCCGCTCGGAGACGCGCATTGGCTGGAGCTGCACGGCGCGAAGACGAACAATTTGAAAAACGTGGACGTGCGTTTTCCCATCGGCAGGCTGAGCGTGATCACGGGCATCAGCGGCAGCGGGAAAAGCACGCTCATGCGCGGAGTGCTGAAGCCAGCCGTGCAGGCCGAGCTGTCCCGCAAACGCGCACACGGAAAAACCACAGAGGGCACAAAGGGACTCACAGAGGCACACAGAGGCGTGTGCATCGTGTCTCCGTGCACCTCTGTGAATTCCTCCGTGACCCCTGTGGTTAAACCACTGCGATCAAAATCGGACATACTCCCGATCCCGGACTTCATCGAGGCTGTCCACGAAGTGGATCAGTCGCCCATTGGGAAGACCTCGCGCTCGACGCCTGCGACGTATCTCGGCGTGTTCGACGAAATCCGCGCGCTCTTCGCGCAGCTCCCGGCTTCGCGGATGCGCGGCTACACTGCGTCGCGCTTTTCCTTTAACACAAAGG
>BJFP01000739.1 GCA_014189875.1 Verrucomicrobiota bacterium
CAAGAGTGCGCGCCGTGTCCTCTGTGCCAGTATCAGGCGCCGGTCCGTTTCGGCTTTGTTCGCCGCCAAGTGGTCATACTGACTGTGGAGCAGAGCCTCAGCACGGCGGCGTTCGGCTATCTCCACTGCCGCCGCAAAGGTGTGGCGTCGCAATTCGAGTTGGTTGACGACCTGCCGGCTCAGGGCGCGAAGCGCGGCCCGTTGTTCGGCGGTCAGGATGCGTGGCTCTTGATCGATCACGCACAGGGTGCCCAGCGCGTGGCCGTCGGGCGCGATCAAGGGCGCTCCGGCGTAAAAGCGGATGCGTGGTTCACCTCTCACGAGCGGGTTGTCCGCAAAGCGATGGTCGGCCTGTGCATCGCGGACTTCGAATACTTCATCCGCATGCAGGATGGCATGGGCGCAGAAGGCGACTCCGCGCGTTGTTTCGGTGGCGTCGATGCCGATGGCTGATTTGAACCATTGACGCTTGTCATCCACCAGCGAGACGAGGGCGATGGGAGTCTGGCAGATGGCTGCGGCGAGCAGCGTGAGATCGTCGAAAGCCTGCTCTGGCGGCGTGTCGAGGACTTGGTATTCACGCAGGGCTTCGAGCCGCTGCGCTTCGTTCGTAGGCGGTGACGCGTTCATGGTGCATGGGTGTTGGAATAGCGCGGAGGCAGGCGGTGTTGGGCGAGCAGTTCGTTGACCTCGCGTTTCAATTCGAGAATGCGGTCTTCGCGGCCCAGCGTGGCCTCGTGCCAGCGCTGCAATTCGCGCAACTGATTCCGGATCTCGTCATCCGATCGTTTGCTCGCGTCCCTCAGGCGCTTCTGTTCCAGGGCCTCCTCAGTGGCTCTGCCCAGACGCGCAATCCGGTCTTTGAGCAAATAGTCAGACACGCCGTGCTTCATCGCCTCGACGGCGAGAGCCTCGCCGACGGTTCCGGAGATGAGAATGAACGGTATGTCGAGACCCGCCTCGCGCAACAGTTTCACCGCCCGCAATCCGCTGAACTCGGGCATCGAGTAATCGGCGAGGATGATGTCCGGTGAGTTCTTCAATTCCGCGAGATAGTCCAGTTCGGTTTCCACCCGCTTCCACTCGGGGGCAAATCCCGCGCGGCGCAATTCCGCCAGGACCAAATCCGCGTCGTCCTGCGAATCCTCGACCAGCAACAGTTTGATTGGCTTGGCCATGAATCAGGGTTTGGGTGTCTTGTTGAACTGCAGCCAGTATTGGCTGATCACGCGGACGGTTTCAGCGAACTGGTCGAAGTCCATGGGCTTCACGATGTAGCTGTTCACTCCGTGGCGGTAGCTTTCAATCAGGTCGCGTTCCTCGTTGGAGGAGCTCAAGGCCACGATGGGGATGGTTCGCGTATAGGGGTCGGCTTTCAAACGGCGGAGGACTTCGAGTCCGCCCACCTTGGGCATTTTCATGTCCAGAAAGATGACCTTGGGCCGGTTGGCCATATTGCGGGCGGCGTGAGGGCCGGTGCAGAATACGAAATCCAACGCCTCC
>BJFP01000740.1 GCA_014189875.1 Verrucomicrobiota bacterium
GCAGCGTGAGCTTCGACACGCGCAAGATCCGCGGCACGCACGGCAGCAACCGCGCCGGCCTCGAAGTCGCCTGGGCCACGTCGCTGAAAATCCCGCAGCTTCCCGTGACGCAACTCGACCTCGCGGGCGCGGTGCGAGCGTGGATGGAGGGCCAGCGGTGAGCGGCGAGACGCGGACGATCGATCAGCGCGTCGCGGTGAAATGGGATTTCCCGGTGACATTCACGCACGGGCTTTTCCGCGCGGAAAATCGCGTGCTCGTGGACACGATGCGCAGGCTCGGCGAGGAGCGCCGGCATCGCGCGCTCGTGTTCGTGGATTCGCACGTCGCCGCCGCGCGGCCGGAACTCATCCGCGAGATCGAAAGTTATTTCGCCGCCCACACCGCGCAGATCGATCTCGCAATCGCGCCGCGCATCGTGCCGGGCGGCGAGGCGATCAAAAACGATCTCACGCTCGTCGAGGGCTTCATGCGGCTGATGCTCGAAACGCACATGGACCGCCAGTCGTTCATCATCATCGTCGGAGGCGGTGCGGTCATGGATGCCGTCGGACTCGCCGCTGCACTCGTGCATCGTGGACTGCGGCAGATCCGCGTGCCCACGACGGTGCTCGGACAAAACGACGCAGGCGTCGGCGTGAAGAACGGCGTGAATTTCATGGGCGGCAAAAATGCGATCGGCACATTCGCGCCGCCGTTTGCCGTGCTGAACGACTTTGATTTTCTCGTCTCGCTCCCGCAGCGCGACTGGCTCTGCGGCGTCGCCGAGGCTTGGAAAGTCGCCATCATCCGCGACCGCGAATTCTTCGACTGGCTCACGGCGAATGCGGAAAAATTTCCCGCGCGCGACATCGCGGCGATGGAGCATCTTGTCTATCGCTGCGCAGAGGCGCATCTCGAACACATCCGCACAAACGGCGATCCGTTTGAGTATGGCCGCGCGCGTCCGCTCGATTTCGGCCACTGGTCTGCGCACAAGCTCGAGCTCATGTCCGACTTCCGCATCAGCCACGGCGAGGCGGTCGCGTTCGGCGTGCTGCTCGATTCGAGCTACGCGAAGGAAAAGGGATGGATTTCCGCAGACGAGTTTGCCGTGATCGATCGCGGCCTGCGCCAGAGCGGATTCCCGCTCGCGCACGAGGAGGCATTCGCACGCAACGCCTCGGGAGAGCTCGAAATTTTCGCGGGGCTCCCCGATTTCCGCGAACACCTCGGCGGCGAACTGTGCGTCACATTTCCGCAGGGTATCGGTGCGCGCTTCGAGATGCACGAGATCGATCTGCCGCTCATGCAGCGCTGCCTTGAGAACTTGCCGC
>BJFP01000741.1 GCA_014189875.1 Verrucomicrobiota bacterium
ATTTGTGACCGAGTTCGAGCGCGGTCCGTGCGGCGTCCCGGTGATGCGCGAGGTGGTAGCTCGCGAAGGAGTGACGCAGCGCGTTGTCCGGCCAGTCCGTGATTCGAGCAGTCTTCCGGGCACTCTCAAAAAGGATCTCGAAGTTCTCGGGCCAGACGGGGCCTTCCTGTCGTCGATGGGGACGGAGCCATGCTGCGAGGTTCGGTTCGATGTGAACGAGGCGCCGACGGGACGTTTTTGACGTCTGCGCGGTGACTTCGATGTAGCCTTGCGAGAGTTTTACCTCGCGCCAGTCGAGTCGCTCCAACTCGGCGCGTCGCAGGCCGGCGAAGAGGCCGATGGCAAGATACGGCACCAGCGGTTCTGCTCCGGCTTTGAGCAGACGGGCAGCTTCAGCGGGAGTGAGGATGCCGGGGGGCTTGTCCACGACCTTTGCGACGCCAACGTTTTCGGCGGGATTGGCTGCGCAAAGATTGTGTGAGCGCGCAAAATTGAACAGGACTACCAGAACGCGGCGATAATTGTTCCGACTGGTGGGGGAAAGTCCCAACCCGATGAGCCACTGCTCCACGTCGTCGCGAGTCACCTCTGCAACCAGGCGCTCCGGGAATGAAGCAGCGAAGGCGCCGAGCCGCAGCTTGAGATCCTTCAAGTAGCGGGGAGATTTCCCAGACAACTCCTTTTCCTTGAGGAGGCGTTCGACGAGGGCCTGGAGCTTGCAGGACTGGGTCCGCGCCTGAACGTGGGGCAGGTAGAAGGCGACGGCTTCCCGCAGCGTCGCTCCAAACGGATGAAGCAGTTGCGAGCATTCGAGGTATTCCGCGCGAGCCGATTCGGAAAGCGCCATGGCGGCTGCACCGTGGTTCTTGTTCTCGATTTTCTTGAGATCAAAGAACGTGTTTGCCTCGGCGTGGTCCTTGAAAAAGCGCCGATTTCTACCGGGGCCGAGTTTCGGGAATGTGACGCACCAGTAGCGTCTGCCATCGACCTTGGTTTGGGTGAGCTTGACCTTCGTGGTTCGCACGAAAAAACGCTCGCACAGGGTCGTTTGAATGTCAAGTATTCGGCAACTAAAAACCTTTTATTAGGTGAATAGGCGGACTGTAAATCCGCTGGCTTACGCCTTCGATGGTTCGAATCCATCTCTGCCCACTCCCCCACCCGCGG
>BJFP01000742.1 GCA_014189875.1 Verrucomicrobiota bacterium
TTCCCGCGTGGTGTTCTGGCTCATGGTTGATGACATCGCCCCCGGTGTCATCAGTCGTGAGGCAACGTATCAATTGCAGCCACACTCCGATTCCTTCCCCGGTGTCATTTCATTTGAGTCAATTCGCGGGATCGCGTGCCGGAAAAAGTAATCCTTTTCCTGATTGGCAACGAGGCTGTCGCATGGGTGGTTTCAGCCGAAATCCTCGCCGAATACCGTGAAGTTCTGAGACGCCCGAAGTTTGGCCTCTCCGCTGAATTGCTCGTGTCATGGGATGAGCGGTTCAACACGCTCGGCGTCTGGCCTGTGTCCGTGCCTGTGGATTTTCCGCGCGATCCGAAGGATGCGAAGTTCCTCGCCTGCGCGCTCGCGGCGGCGGCGGAGTATTTCATCACTGGCGACAGGGATTTCGAGGACGCCCCGGCGCTCGGCAAGACGCGCGTGCTTTCAGTCGGACGATTCCACGCGGAAGTCTGCGAAGACGGCACCCCAGCGTAACGAGGCGGATGCCCCTGCGTCGTTCTGCTCATTGAAGTGATTTGTCTCAAAGGGAAAACCTCCGATTGTCTTTTGCCATAACCCCCTAAATCCGGCATTTTCGAGGCATGAAGACGACGCTCGAGATTCCAGATGAGCTGTATCGGCAGGCCAAGGTTCTGGCCGCGCGCGAAAACCGCAAAATCGAAGACCTCGTGACAGAAGGACTGCGGTTGTTCCTTGAACGCGGGAAGAAAACTCAGTCTCATCACTTGAGACGGATGACGAAAGCGCCGGTGACAATTCGCAGAGGCAACGTGATTCCGGCAGTGTCGAATGACGAGATGGCGAAGCTGCTGGAATGCTCAACTTCCGTCGGAGTGGACCTGCGCAGCGAGGCGAGACGGACGCGAATCCCGTAGTATACTGCCGTAGTATACTGGCACCCAAATTCGTGCTGATTTGGGCGGACTCCCGCTGAGAACGAATCGCCTTGGAATCAAGCATCCATGGGGGTTTGCGGACTTTTGCGGACTCCAGCGGATTTGGGCAGAAATGCCCAAAAAGCGGTGTAAACGAGACGCTCTACCGCTGAGCTAACTGCCCGTCGCAATGTCATCCATCGCTGCGTGCCGCGTTCCGCGGTGGGCCAATGGATGCGTG
>BJFP01000743.1 GCA_014189875.1 Verrucomicrobiota bacterium
GTCACACACACGTCATCCGCGTCCACGATCGTGAGCGCGCCGATGCCCGTGCGCGCGAGCGCCTCCACGACCCACGAGCCCACGCCTCCGATGCCGATCACGCAGACATGCGACGCATGCAGTCGCTCCATCGCCGCTGTGCCGAAGAGCCGCCCGATGCCGCCGAAGCGCGCGAGCCAGTCTGGATCGATCAAGTCCGCCATCACAACTTGCGGTGAATTCGCGGGAGTCTTCTTTCTGCGCGACAGACCGCGTTTGCATCTGCGCCAACGGCGCGATCCATACCAGCCTTGGGCAACGCCCAAGGATTCGGACCGAAAGGACGGACGAGGGCTGAAAGCCCGTTCCATGATCGCCCGATGCACGCACTCGATCGGATGGTACGGGCTTTCAGCCCTCGCATCGTTTTCCATCGGCAACCTGGGGCGATGCCCCGGGCTGGTATGGAGACGGGCCTTTGGCCCTTGGCAAACAGTCGTCCGAGCCTGCTCATTTCGCGGCGATGTGCGCCTCCATTGCCTCGCGGGTGATCGTGTGGCGCGCACCGCAGCGCGGGCATTTCATACGGATCGTCGCGTCCTCGCCGAAGAGCGCGTCGGCGTCGCGCAGCATCACGGAACGCAGCGCATCCATCATGCGTGCCGTGGTGCAGCCGCATTCCCATCGGTAAAATCGCTTTTCGATCAGCGTGAGGGTCTCGGCCTTGTCGAGCGTGCGGATGGCCTCGTCGTTCAGCGAATCGAACCACGCCATGTCGCAATCCGGGTGCGCGCTCACCATCACGAAATCCTCGTCGCCGTGCCGAAAAAGCCGCGCGGGCCGCTGTTCGCTCTCGTCGTAGTAGCGCTCGACGGCAGGGAAGATTTCCGTATCCCGCAGCTCGACGACGCTCCGCCGCGGCTGCGAGCCGGCACGCACAACGTCGCTGATGAAAAGATTGCGCCCGTCGTTCTTCACCTCCTCGGTGAAGACCTGCCCGACGACCGTGCCGCGCGCGTTGTCGCCGGTGACGAACACATTCACGAGCGGATCGCTGAAGTGGATCGTCCACGCCGTCGTCTCGTTCCGCGGACGCGACGCGCAGTGCAGCGTGTGGGCGGCGAGCG
>BJFP01000744.1 GCA_014189875.1 Verrucomicrobiota bacterium
TATAATCAGGCGAAAAGCCACACGTCGTTGCTTGACGGCGTGCGTGCTACGCTCGCGCAAAGGGGCTATCCATCGGACACGGAATTCCGAAACGCGCTAATCAATGGGCGTCTTTACGGAGGTGGCGAACGCCTGCCGAAAGCAAAGCTCATCCTCGAATCCCTCGAACTGTCGCTTGCCGGAAAAGAGCAAGTGACGACCGATGCGCTGACCATCGAACACATCATGCCGCAAACACCGACGTCATGGTGGGAGGAGAACCTCGGTGAAGCATGGCGCGAGACTCATGAACTCAAACTCCACACGCTCGGCAACCTCACGCTCACTGGCTACAATGCTGAATTATCGAACGGCAACTTTGCCTCGAAGCGCACAGTTTTTCTGCAAAGCCCGGTTCATCTCAGTCGCAGCATTACGCGTTTTGAGAAATGGGACGGAGAAGCCATGCAGCAGCGAGGCGAAGAATTGGCGGAACTTACGCTAAGGACGTGGCCATATTTCGGTCCGACAGATTCGCTTTTTGCAAATGCAAACGCCGGTGGCTTCACAGGCAGAACTCCGACGGCAGTTCTCGTTCTTGGTGAGAGACGGGACATCTCCACATGGCGCAAAGTGTTGCAATGCACGTTGGACGCGGTTCGCGATGCTGCTCCAGATTCTTTCGATGGCGTCGTGGCTGAATTCCCGCGCCTGATTTCGACCGATGCAGCGAAGTTTCGTGCTCCGCGGCCACTCGGCGAATCTCTCCATTTTGAAACCAACCTCAGTGCCGAAGCTATTGCTCGCTACTGCCAGCAACTAATCGCGGCAGCAGGCTATCCCGCAAGCGAATGGTCTGTTGAAACGCGATAAATCGCTTTTTTGCTACGACACCAGCGGCAGCAGCCTGCCGAGTAGGTCGCTGATTTTCACGCGCTCCTGCGAGCCGTCGTCGCGGTGGCGGAGGGTGACGGTGTCGAGCAGTTCGGGGCCTTTTTCACCGAGCGTGTCGAAGTCCACGGTGACGCAGAACGGCGTGCCGGCCTCGTC
>BJFP01000745.1 GCA_014189875.1 Verrucomicrobiota bacterium
CGCAATGCGCGATGTCGAACGCGGCCAGCAACCGTTCCGCGTCATCGCCATTCGCGCCGCATTCCGTGAGATGCTCGCGCACCGTGCAGTCCGGCCAGAGCCCGTCGCCCTGCGGCACCCACGCCACTCGCGTCTCGCCGTGCAGTTTTCCGCCGGTGGGTTTTTCAAATCCCGCGAGCAGGTTCAGCAGCGAAGTCTTTCCCGCGCCGGATGCGCCGAGCACGGCGGTGATGCCGTGCGGCACGATGAGCGAAACGTCGCGCAAGCGTCTCTCGCCGAGCCTTGCGCGTTCGAGGATGAAGGGGGCGTCAGCTTGCACGGCGGTGTGGATAGAAGCGTGCGGCAAGCGCGGTCAACAGTGCAACTGACAGCGGCACCGCAAAGGCGAGGATGAACATCATCATCAGGGCATCGCTGCGCCCGTAGTGCAGCAGATTCAGGAGCCGCGCGCTGACGCTCGTGAACTGCGGCGGTGCGAGCAGCGTGTTGATCGTGAAGTCACCGTAGCCGAAGCAGAACAGCATCAGCACGGCGCACAGCCGAGGCCAGCCGTCGAGATGCCACACCGCACGCCGCGCGTCCGATGAGCGCGCAATGTGCAGCGCCCCGCGGTCGCACGTCGCCTCGATGCCGAAGCGCAGAAGCAGCGCGTACGGCAGCAGTATGAGCGCAAGCCCGAGCACTGCGGGGAATGCCGTGTCGCGCAGCAGGTGCAAAGGCGATGCCTGCACGAGCGCCAGCAGCAGCAGCCCGGACAGGAGCGGTCCGAGCAAACCGGGCAGCATGAGCACGAGGCGCCATCCGCGGCGGCACGCGATCCAGCCGGCAATGAGCCATGCACAGAGAGTTGCGGCGGCGGAAAGGATGAGGGAGTTCGAGATCTCGCGCCACGGCGCGATGTCGAACGCTTTGAAGCCGTGTCGCCATGCCCATTGCGTTGTGATGACGAGGGCGAAGAACATTGGCGCGCAGCAAAACACAACCGACAGCATCGCGGGTGCGAGTGCGGCG
>BJFP01000746.1 GCA_014189875.1 Verrucomicrobiota bacterium
ATCACCATCCGCGATTGCGTCGTCCACGCATGCACGAACGGCATCATGTCATCCGACCATGGATCCGGCAGCCTGACCGTGGAGAATTGCGAGGTCTATGACTGCGGCGGCGGGGATGCGGATCATCAGCTTTACATCGCCACGGACGAGGAGGCATGTCCCCGAGCCGTCTTCCGGCTGCAATTCTGCTACATCCACGACGGCAGGGGCGGCAACAACGTCAAGTCCCGCGCGGAACGAAACAATATTTACAGCAACTGGATCAGCAACGCCTTCTACCACAATCTGGATCTCGTCGGTGCGGATCCGGCCAGCGGTGTTCCTGCGGATCGCGCCAGGGAAGACAGCGACGTGGTCGGTAACGTTTTGATCGCCGCCAGGAACGGGCGGAACGTGCGCATCGGCGGCGACGGCACCGGCCAGAGCAACGGCCGCTACCGGTTCCTGAACAACACATTCATCCATCGTTCCAACAAACCGGAGTCGCAGATCCACGCGCGCTTCGGCGTCGAGAGTGTGGAGATGCACAATAACGTATTCTCTCCGGGTTCCGGAGCGGTGTTCGAGGATGCGCGGGCGGAATGGGTCGGTGGCGTCCGCCGGGTGAGTGGGGCGGCAAATTGGGTGCATCGCTCTGCACGCGGAGTGCCCGCTCAGTGGGTGCGGACAATTGCCGGCGTGGACGCGGGCTTCTCCGGCCTGAAGGCGGACCGGCTGCGCCCGGTGGCAGAATCGCCGCTCATCGGCGCAGGCGTCCGCACCACGGCCAGTCCGCCCGATGCGCCGTTTCCGAATCCGCTGGCGGCTGCGGTTCATCACCCGCCCGAGGCGCGGCTGCAGACCGTTGGGACCGCCGAGGTGCGGGCGGATCTGGCAGGGCCGGCAATCGGGGCCTTTGCATTACATTGGCGGACGGCGGAGGAATCGCCCCGTGACGGTTCCCTCCGGAAGTGACGGTGCGGGTCGTGCGGTGATTGACGCGGGCACCCATTCCTTTCTAGAAAC